>JBEICB010000258.1:0-6075 GCA_040373655.1 Pirellula sp.
ACTATCTACGTGCACGACAAGGTCGCCGACTGGGTAAACACGAACCACATTCGCGGAGTTCTTCTTGTTCGTGATCTTCATGACTTCGTCCTGAATGACATAAGTCAGGTTCATCGGTTCAAGAATCAGCTTCATCGCCGATCGAAGCGAAATCTCAGGAACATTGAGGGTTACTGGTTCTTCTGGCGTAATGCTCTCTTCGTCCAGGCCCTTCGGATCAATCACGATCGGAATACCGTATTGGTCCGAGAACGTTTGCATCACCGTGCTCAATGGAGCATTGTTAAACGCTACCTCACCACGCTCCCGAAGAGCACGGAAAATCCGCCTCTCTGTTTCATTGCCACCGGACAAGTCAATCGTGCCGTATCGCTCTAGACGACGTGCACTGAGCGCTTGCCAAACGTCAGCCGGTGGGTAACGAACAGGTGGTTCATCGACGAACGGAATCAACGCTTGTTCGGTCAAGTACAACGCATCGACAAAAGCCTTCGATCGTTGGTTGACAACGTCCATAATCAATCGATAGTTCGCCAACGAACTCGATTCATAGTTAACGACTTTGTCGATCACTGAGTTCGGTGATAGATCGTGAACTTGCGGTGCAATCTCGTTGTTCGCAGCAGAATACAACTGCTGCTCGATCAAAGAGTCAAAGCGTTGAACAAGTTGCTGAATAGTCGCTTCGCGACGGTCGCGGTCAGCCAACAGTCGTCTCGATGCCGATGCACTCGATTGCACTGCTTCTGAACGTGCAATTCGCTCACGCATGTCCGCTTCAGCCCTAGCCGTCGCTTGAATGCCAGCTCCCAATCGGGATTCTAGTTGCACACGGCTCGCAGGATCCAACTCAGCTGAGCGTCGCACTTGATCGAGCAACAACTTCAAGTCACTCTTCGCAACCGATGGATTATCCGATGCACGAGCGCGACTCAACTCTGACATCACTTGACGCTCAAGTGCTTGCGCTGCCACACGACGCATCTCCGCATCGCTATTCAACAAATCCCCAGCCGCCGATAGATCTCCAAAAGGATCTGCACCAATCGGCGCATTGCCACCCGCTGCTGGCATCAATGGATCTTGATTAAGCCCTGGATTTGCGGAAGGGAAAGGATTATCCGCCGGAGCATTACCAGGCAATTCTCCCGCTGGAGTATTTCCTGCCGGTGCATCGCTCGGTGCTGGATCCCCAAAGGGATCCTGTCCAGCAGGTGCCGGTTCACCAAATGGATCATCCGATGGTGGCTGTACCCGAGCGGTCACAAACTTGACTATCTTCGGCCCCAAGACCTTCTCTTTCTTTCCGACCGCTCCAGTAGCCTCGTCTCGCTCAGGCACTGTAGCCTTCACTGTAGCCTTCACTGCAGCCTTCACTGCTTTGCCACTCCCACCAACAGAAGCAGCCTCCAAAATCGCTTGAGCCTCTAAGTTGTTAGGAGAACGATCCAACGCTTCCTTCGCAATCGCTTTCGCTGCGACATGGTCTCCAACATGCAAGGCAAACTTCGCATCCTTAACCAAACTGTCGGAAGAACCACTTAACACGTCCCCCAACTCACGCAAAGCGTCCGAACCGGCGGTCGGCAACAATACACCACCATTGCCGCTGGCCTTGCTGATCAAAGCCCCCACAAATCCCAAGTCAGGATTCGAAGTCTCGGAGACCAAATTCCAAGCCAAAGACTTTTTCTGACCAGCCAACTCGCCGTCAATCCGAAGTGTTCCCTCTAACTTCTTCGCTTGCAACGTCCCGATCAAAATCGAATCGCGATCGCTCCGAATCGGAGGAATACGCTCTGGATAACGATTCGCGATCCCCGCTGGCCAATCCGCTTGCGTTGGCCAAAATACTGGACGCGATGCAACCTTAGCTAACTCTCCACCAATTTGCTGCAACGTCATCCCTTGAATGTTGCCCCGCACGAACACTCGACCACCCGTGTGGTTCGCAAGAGTACTTAAGAACTCGCAATCCGTTCGAGGGCCAATTGCCAATGAATTGACCGAACAACGCTCGGCTACCAACTCGCCAACCAACCCATCAAACTCCTTGGTGTTCATCAAATTCGAAAGATGCACCCCATCGCCGATGTATACAATCGACTTCTCTCCCGCACCCTTCAACGATTGCATCGCAGCTCGCAATCCGCCAGCAATGTCCGATGTACCCAACGGTACCCGCTTCTCCAATTGCTCCATTCCAACCTGAACTCGCGTGTCCTCAGGCTTCGCAGAAGCAACATATACTTCCGATTGAACGTCGCATGCCAAAACCGACACCGTCGCTCCCGCTGGCAACGATTCTAGAATCGATGAAACAATGTCCAACGACTCTCTTCGGAATACACCGTTCTGTGATGCAGATGTGTCCACAAGAATCGCTACACGAGGAGCTAAGCTCTCTTCCGCAAGCGTCCCGGACATCAAACTCAATGCAAACAACGTTTTGCCACTGCTCTCGACCGTTGCCAACCGACTCGCTTTCGATGCAGGTTGCACCGTCGTCGCGTAAGCATCCAACGTCGCGATCGGTGTTCCAACCGCTAAGGCAAATCCGATCGCTAATTCAGGCAATCGACGAAAACTCCTGCGAAAGTCTTCTCGCGAAGAAGACCCTTTTTGCGAGGAAATGGACTGGTTCCGAGTACGGTGAATCCGCATGGCGACTCGCTCCGAATGGCTCAAAAGGCTGGACAAGGTAACGTAACTATGTTCATCGTATTTCTGCCCCCAAAATGTTGCCATTAAAAAAGGGGCAAACAAGAAAGATTCGTTCGGTAGTATCGGTTTCCACTGTCAGGTCGACCCAGCCGATCTTGACGATCTGACCGGTTCTGAAAACCTGCCACCCCCAATACCACTCTGACTCAACTAAGATCCTTCCCAGTCTACCAATTCTTACGAACCGCTATCCTTCCATACGAACACACTTGAATGGAGGTCACCGCAAACGCCGTACCAAACCTACAAAGCAGTTAGCTAAAAACGATTTCAGCAGGCTATACAATCATCTTTCTCAATAAAAATCCTTAATCGCACCCCTTCGAACGGCCATCCAAACCACTTCAGCCCACGAAACCCGACGAGCTCTGCCCCGCGACATGTAGCATTTTTGAACATCGGATCTCCGGAATTCTCCCCGCGAACGGCAAAGTCCGCGAAGGCGTTAAATCTTTCCAAATCGACTCATCCTCCTCCCTTCCGATTGCCGAGTCATCCAATGACGAAGCTCCGGGCTCCCCTCGTTTTTGATTCTCTCTTCAACGCGGTCGACCAAATGCTTCGCAACCAACCGGTCCAAAAACCGGTCAAGCTTCGCTTTCGTTGACCTAATTAGTCGCTGATCCAAAGGAACGGCCCCGATGTACCGGATTTCCACCGCCACCCTCGCTGGCTTCCTCGTCGCTCTTGCCCTGGCGAACTACCCGACTAGCAGCCAAGCTCAAACTGAGGCCCAAAACGCGAAACCAAAGGAAAACAAAGGGGGCTTGGTCAGCCGGTTCCGTGCAGCAACCACCAAATACCGCCAAGATGCTGACGAAGAAGCAAAATCCAACGGACAGGGCAACCGTTCTACGTGGCCCAACCTAAACAATCCCTGGAAAAAACGCTCCGAGGAAGAAGACATCGGGAGCATCCAAGGCCCAATCGCTTTGAACCGCGCTCTGAAACCAACTCGCGAACCTTTCGCGCCCAAACCAAACCGAGAAGTATCGGCCCGTTCCGGCTCCGAAGCAAACCGCTCTGCAAGGGGACCTTCCTCCCCTTCACCACGACCTTTACCTTCGGCTCAGCAAGAATTCGATCCGGTCAATCCCCCGAGTAATGGACTCGCGACACCGAGCTACGTCACACCCCAAGACGACGGATCTCCAGATTCCAACTATCTAGAATCCAACGACATCGCTGACGTCGATGCGTCCACCCTCGACGCGCCGTCACCCTCCAGCAAACGAGAACTGAAAACCTACGACGCCTCCCCAACGGATTCCACCTTCCACGCTTCGAACACCAGTCGACGCAAAACCAATCCTGCAACTACTGCACTAGACAAGCCGCAAAGCAAATCTCTCCGCGAACTACCGTCCTTGCCGGCCCAAAACACTTTGGAAACCCAAAGTCCCCTCCAGACCGAATCGGTCGCTCGTCTAACCGATTCACCCGTTGAAGCAACGCCAGCACAAACTCCCGTACAGGTTCCCAAGCAAATTCCTTCACAACGCTTGACCCTTCCCGAACCGACAAATGAAATCCGCGCAGATGCCGCAGGAACAAGCTCACGCCGCGTACCTGCTACCCCTTCTTCAGGCCCAACTTCGCTTGCACTCGGTGAGCCTGTACCCAAAAAAGCTAGACAATCGACAGGACTCGATGTTCGGACTCCACAATTACGTCTACGCGTTGACGGCCCAACAGCCATCCCAGTCGGTCAAACCGCGACCTACACGCTTCACGCAACCAATGAAGGCACAGACAAAATCGAGGGCTTGCTGATCCGCGCTGCGGCTCCACGCAGTGTTAAAATCGATCGCGTCACAACTTCGATCGGCGCGCATGAACTCGAAGAACTCGATTCCGAAATTGCTGTCCTTTGGGAAATCCCAACCCTAGCGGCCAACGATTCGAAATCGATCGAACTTGAACTTACTGTCCATGATGCCGATCGATTCGCTCTGAACCTAGAATGGACCGTCGCTCCTCCCTCAACACAATTTGCTGTAGAAGTCCAACAGCCCAAGTTGGAACTGACTCTACAAGGCGCAGCAGAAACCCAAATTGGTCAACCACAGAAGTATCAGGTTCAAATCAAGAATAGCGGCAAAGCCCCACTGCCTGAATTGGTTTTGCAACTTCAAACGGAAACAACTGGGCAGTACGAATCCATAGTCGGCCCACTCGCAGCTGGCGAAACCAAAAAGATCGATGTCGAACTGACTTTCGATCACCCTGGGCTCTTCCCGATCGTTGCAACCGCCAAATCGACCAACGGTCGCTTTGAACAACGTGAACGCATCGATGTGCAAGTCCAAAGCATGCAGCTCGCCGCTTCGTGGAATGGTCCTACTGAATTCTTCCAGGGCATTCCCGCTGACTACGTTCTGACAGTAGAGAACTCAGGTAATCTAGCCGCAAAAAACCTAGCTTGTGCGATCAACCTGCCTGCTGGATTTGAACCAACGTCAATTCCTGCCGGGCTGACCAAAAACGGTTCGCAACTGCGATGGTCCATCCCGTCGCTGTCAGCTAACGAATCGATCGATATCCCATTGCAATTCATGGTCAACCAAGCCGGAGAGCAGCGGATGAACTTCCAAGCACGTTGCGAAAACGGACCGGAACTAACGGCCAACATCGTTACGCGGGTCGAAGCAATCGCTGACCTGGAACTTACAGTCGTAGAACCCGTTGCTCCGGCACCTGTCGGCCAACCGGTAATCTACGAACTGAGAATCACCAACCGCGGCGCAAAAGCAGCCGAACAAGTCATTGCGATCGCTCAGTTCTCAGAAGGGATCGAACCACAGCAAATCCACGGACACACAGGACGCGTTGTCCCTGGCCAAGCTCTCTTCGATGCGATTCCAACCATCGCACCGAAGCAGACTGTAACTCTGAAAGTCATTTGCCAGGCATCCAAGGCAGGGATCCATCGTTTCCGCGCAGCGGTGCAATGCCCCGCGAGCGAGGAAGATCTACTCGAGGAAGGTTCGACTCGGTATATCCCCGGCGCTAACCCTCGAAACCGACCCTAGTCACCTTCAACGCGCAAGTTGCACTGGAGCCATTAAGCGCAAGCTTCGGGTAGCATTTTCGTTTAGCAGTCAGCCGAAGGCGTACCGTATTGAACACACTGTCCGATTTAATGCTCTGCGGTCTTCTTTGCGTCTTTGCTTCTTTGCGTGAGCCCCAGTAGAGCATCGCGGAATAGACGACACGATGATAGCCAACGTAAATATCCAAAATCCCCCGTCTGGCGAGCGGTGGCTACGGGCAGACGATCGTTCGGTACACCGCAAATGGCGTCTTTTTTCGTTTAGCAGTCAGCCGAAGGCGTACTCGTACTGAACTCAC
>JBEICB010000229.1:0-7171 GCA_040373655.1 Pirellula sp.
CGGTGTCCGCGACGTTGCCTGCAAGCCCAGGCCCACGAAAAACAACTACAAACCGATGCTCTTTCACCGGTTCCACAAAAATCTCGACACCAGGAATCTTCACCTGACGAAGCGATATCGCCAAAGGAGCACTCTCCTCACTGCTAATCCGACCAGCACGTCGATCCGTAATCCGACCTTGTGCGTCGATCGTGCAAAAGTTGCACCGAATCGCTACGTCACCTTCCTGTAACTCAAATCCGATGCCAGTTGCTTCAAGCGCCCCTCGGCCAATCAAGTATTTCAATGGATCGTAACCGAATAAACCCAAGTGACCTGGGCCACTTCCCGGTGCAATCCCAGGCTTGACCGGAATACTCGCCCCCTGCACCCCACGCGCTGCCAAAGCATCTAAATTCGGCGTCTTTGCCGTTTCCAACTCCGTTAACCCACCCGGAGCCATCGGCAAACCACCCAACCCATCAGCCACTAACATCACGATCTTGCTGCCATTGTCTAAATTCAAATCACGCGTCAATGTGTGAATATCCATCGCTAAAATCGCTGCTCCTGTTAGGATCGTTTCAAGATCGTCCGCCCCAAGCCCCAGTCGCCAGGAACCCGAGATTCAAAAGAAAAATTTCTGCGACGTAGACTGCTTGTTTAACAAATCCTCAGTGATCGGCAAGGTCGCCCGGTCCAGACTCTAGGCGATTTCACCGTTTCCAGTTAGTCTAGGAGTGCGATTTTCAATCGATTCCCACTCTCTTGTACCTCCATCGATCCATTCCATGCAAATGCTACGAAAATCCCTTTGGTGCTCTCTCGTACTGATCCCCGCTACGCTTTCCTACTTCCATGCGGAAATCAAAGCCAACGAGCCGGCAACCCAAGAACCAGCCAAGAATCCAACTGCCCTAGGAATTAGCAATTCCCAACCAGAATCTGGGCCTTTCGTAAAACTCTCGGACGGAACCTTCATGGTTCCCTACACCCAAACTATCGATCAAACCGACGTCCGTTTTGAAATGATTCCCATCCCCGGCGGCGAAGTACTCGTAGGCTCCCCAGAAAACGAACCAGGCCGCTCTGCGGACGAAGGCCCCCAATTCACTGTAACTATCGAACCAATGTGGGTCGCTAAAACCGAATTGACCTGGGCCGAATATAAGACCTTCTTAAAGACTTACGACATATTCAAACGACTATCACGCCAAGGAATCCGAAAAGCTTCCGGACTCGATCAAGCTGATGCAATCACCGTTCCAACACCGCTGTACGAACCAAGCCACACGTATGAACATGGTGATGATCCAAAACAACCTGCCGTAACCATGACCCAGTACGCCGCAAAACAATACTGCAAGTGGCTAAGCGGAATCGCTGCCATCGAATACCGACTCCCCACCGAAGCCGAATGGGAGTACGCTGCTCGCGGTGGTACAAATACCGCCTACTCCTTCGGTAACGACGCTGCTGAACTCGACCAATACGCAGCCTTCGCCGACAACAGCCCAGATGGTGCACCCAAAGTCGGTAGCAAAAAACCCAACCCTTTCGGTCTCTACGATATGCACGGAAGTGTCTGGGAATGGACCGTCAACCATTATTCCGCAGAAGCCTACGGAGCCAAAGCCGGTAAAAAACTTACCGTAAACGAAGCCTTCGATCCCCCAACTCAAAAAGACAGCCGAACCGTTCGCGGCGGTGGATGGCAAGATCCCCCTGAGAGACTGCGTTCCGCCGCACGACTCGGCTCGGCAGACGAAGACTGGAAAGACTTCGACCCCAACGTCCCCATGAGCCCTTGGTGGTACACCACCGACCCGGCTCGCATGGTCGGTATGCGAATCGTTCGCTCGCACAAGCCACTCACCGAAGACGAAAAGAAACGCTACTGGGAAATCGATAACGACGATATTCGCCAAGACGTCGACTTTCGCCTCCAAGAAGGCCGTGGAGCAATCGGAATTCCCGTGCCCGAACTAGTCGACGAATTCAAACGCAAAAAGTAATCCTTAGCTTCACAGTTACAGGGCTCAAGCACCACACGCTTGGGCCCCGCTAAGGTAAAATGACGGTCTTAGGTCTGGCTTCCGTCTTCTATCCTAAATTGTGGAATACTCACTTCTGCTAGCGAGATCTTATGAACGCACCGAAATCCACTGCTACAGCTTCTAGCAATAACTCCTTCCAATGGGATTGGAATCTGCCACGCTTGTTCATCCGAAGCTGCCGCGCCAAAGGGAAAAAACTTAAACTTGCTGATACCACTGGCATGAAACTCAGTGGCAACGATGTTCTACTCAAAACATTCGTACTCAAACGAGTACTTGATCGCGAAGTCCTTCAAAAATCCGGGAACGGACAAGAAGAAAAACACATCGGTGTCTTTCTTCCACCCACATGCTCAGCCGTTATGGTCAATATGGCGCTGACCCTCTCCCGCAAAGTCGCCGTCAACCTCAACTATTCAGTCTCAGAACAAATCGTCAATCGCTGTATCGAACAAGCAGATATTAAGCACGTCATCACAAGCCGCAGAGCAGAAGAAAAATTTGGCCTGAAACTCAATGCCAAAATGATCTACCTCGAAGACCTAGTCAAACAGGTGACTCTTCTCGACAAGATCAACGGCGTCGTACAATCCAAGTTGCTGCCAGAAAGCTGGCTCGCCTCAAAGTTTCAACTTGGAAAAAACAAACCAAACGATCTGCTCACGATCATCTTCACCTCGGGCTCAACTGGGGTACCAAAAGGTGTTCCACTTACATTCGATAATATCGCTTCCAATGTCCAAGGATTCGACCGAATCATTGGTGTCAATGACGACGACTGCTTCCTCGGTATCCTCCCGTTCTTTCACTCCTTCGGTTACACAGTGACGCTCTGGGGAGCAACAACCCTCCCGTCTGCTGCCGCGTTCCATTACAGTCCACTGGATGTAAAGCAAATCGGAAAACTTATCCAAGAAACCAGTTGCACCGTCGTACTCGGTACCCCAACCTTCCTGCGAGGTTTCCTCAAACGAATTGAACCAGAACAATTCAAAACCGTGAACGTTGTCGTTGTCGGCGCAGAGAAAATGCCGATACCGCTAGCAGATGCCTTCGAACAACGATTCGGCGTTCGCCCCATCGAAGGATACGGCGCTACCGAACTCAGCCCTGTCGTTGCTGTCAACGTGCCACCGAATCGCGCGAAAACCCCAGAAGCAAAATCTGGCACCCGAGAAGGCTCAGTAGGTCGACCAATCCCAGGAGTGCTTGCTAGAACGGTATCTATCGATAACCCCAACGTTGTCCTCACTCACAACGAAACAGGCATGCTCGAGTTCACCGGGCCAAATGTTATGCCAGGATACCTCAACCAACCTGAACTGACCGCCAAAGTCATGCACGACAAATGGTACGTTTCCGGTGACGTCGGTCATATCGACTCCGATGGATTCATTTACATCACAGGTCGCGAAAGCCGCTTCTCCAAAATCGGCGGCGAAATGGTTCCGCACATCCAAGTCGAAGAAGAAATCGCAAAACTTGTTAGCGCAAACGAAGACACCCTATCGATCGCCGTCTGCGGTGTTCCCGACGAAAAGAAGGGAGAACGTCTTGTCGTCCTCTACACCGAACTGAACGAAAGCCCCGAAGCCGTTGTCAAAAAACTAATCGCCTCCGGCTTACCCGCTATCTACGTCCCAGGCTCAGAGAGCTTCTTCAAAGTTGACGAAATCCCAATCCTTGGTACCGGTAAACTGGATCTACGAGGACTACAAAAACTAGCCCTCGAGAAAGCAAACTAACCGCCGATGAATGACACGGATGATTCAGACCTTTTCAAGGATCGTTCCTTCTGGGGTGTCGTTGTTACCCAATTCCTCGGTGCCTTTAACGACAACCTATACAAGCAACTGATGTTGCTGATGGCAATCCCGGGCGTAGGGGCTCTCATCCAAGGCGATCGCCAAGGTTGGGCGACAACCGTGTTCTCCCTGCCCTTCGTCTTGCTCAGTAGCACCGCCGGATACCTAGCCGACCGCCACAGCAAAAGTCAGATCATCACTCTCTGCAAAATCGCCGAGATCGCTATCACTCTGCTCGCCGTAACCGCCTTCTGGTTTTACGGAAATATCGGAGATTATGGAACTTGGACCGTCCTAATCCTCATGGGTACCCATAGTGCCTTCTTCGGTCCGAGTAAGTACGGCATCCTTCCCGAACTTTTCCGCGATAAATACCTCCCGCGAGCCAACGGATTGATCCTGATGACAACTTTTCTGGCGATCATTTTCGGAGTCGTCTTTGCAGGAATCATCAAAGACTGGCTAGTGAAGACCAACGCAGATGGCTCACAAGATTTCAGCAATCTCTGGATCGGCTCTCTCGCCTGCACAGTCATCGCCGCAGTTGGGACTCTAACCTCTACGTTCATCCGAAGAACGTCTCCAGCACAACCGCAAGCCGTTTTCCAAAGCAACGACCTATTCATCTCTGAACCAATTCAAGCTCTTTTAAAACGCGATAAGCCCCTCCTGATGGCAATTATCGTTTCGAGCTTATTTTGGCTCGTGGGAGGTTTGGTTATGCCTGTCGTCAATCGACTCGGTAGATCCCAACTCGAACTCGCATCCGACACCAAGACCAGCATCCTCACAGGCGGACTAGCGATCGGCATCATGGTCGGAGCCGTCGGCGCAAACCTATTCCTCAAACGCCTGCGACCCGATCGCCAAGTAAGTCTTGGAGTTGCAATCATGCTCCTGGCGATGGGCCTACTGTCCATTTGGAAACCAGGAGGAGACTTGTTGCTCAGCTACAACGGTGCACTGACCTCGCTTATCGCCATGGGTATCGGAGCCGCTGTTTTTGTGATCCCCATCCAAGTCTTCCTGCAACAACGACCACCCGCCGAACTCAAAGGCCGTTTGATTGCAACGATGAACATAGCCAATTTCATCGGTATCTTACTCGCTGGACCAATTTATCAACTTTTTATTGCGATCGCCGATTCCATGCATTGGCCGGTCTCCTCAGTGTTTGCCATGATGGCAGCATTGTTGCTGCCCATCCTGCTGTTTTATCGCTTTCCTGTACAAGATAAGACGACAACTTAACTAGACCAACGAGTCCATGCGACAATTCAAAGATCAAGATGAATACTTCGAACAGTGGGAATGGTTTCTAAAGCTCGAAGCGGACGCAGAACGCTCTCGACTCGCATCCCGACGAGCTAGTCGCTCTGAGCGAGGTCTCTCAACACGTGTCATCGAATCACGCGGTGACACCCTGATGAACTTGATCGTCGCTGATCACCGCACGGGATTGGGCGGCAGAGTCATCCTTACATTTACCAAAAGACAACAGCAACAACTCCTACCCTGGAATCGCTTCCGCGTCGGTGCACCCATTGTCGCTTCGAACGAAGAGAACTTCCACGAAGTCGGAAACGGGGTGGTTACCGCAAGATCCGGCACCTCCATCGATGTAGTATTCGATCACTGGCCCGAAGCAAAATTCTTTCGTTTGGAACTCTCTTCCGACGAAGTGACCCGAAGAAGACTTCTGGCCGCAATGCGACAAGCCTCCGAAGGACGCGGGCGACTCTCTCAATGGAGAGATCTGCTGATCGCCGACCGAGAACCCGAATTTTATCCCCTACGTGACGTTCGCCAAATCGAATCACGACTTGAACAAACCCGATTAAACGAATCCCAAAAACAAGCCATTCTTCACGCACTGAGCGCGAATGACTACGCTATCATCCACGGCCCTCCAGGAACAGGTAAAACGACTACCGTCGCAGAACTCATTCGACAAGCCTGTGAACGAGGGGACAAAATTCTCGCTTGCGCACCGAGCAACACCGGCGTCGATAATCTGCTCGAAAAACTGATCGCTCTCGGAGTCGATGCAGTACGCATCGGTCACCCAGCTCGCGTCTTAGAGAATTTGCAACAACACACCCTCGACGCTCTCGTCGATAACGATCCAGGAATGAAAGTCGTTCGAGAGATGCAACGCGAAGCAGAACGACTCATTGAACGAGCCGGAAAATGGACTCGCGGTCGACCCGTTCCCGGTGCAAGAGACGATCTGCGAGCCGAAGCAAAACGGCTTAAAGCCGACGCAAGTCTTTTTGAACAGTCAATCGTCGACGCAAAACTCGACTCCGCAAGCGTTATCTGCGCAACGACAAACTACGATCCCGATGTCCTCGGAAACCGTACCTTCGATATAGGTGTGATCGACGAAGCCTGCCAAAGCACAGAACCAGGGTACTGGCCCGTCGTACTGCGTTGCGAACGATTGATCTTCGCCGGTGATCATTGCCAATTACCACCTACTGTACTCAGCTCTGAATCAATCCGCCAAGGCTTCTCCGTAAGCATGATGGAACGACTCGTTGAAAAATGGAAAACGCAAACCACCCGGCAACTGACCGTCCAATACCGGATGCACCAAGCCATCATGAAGTTCCCCTCAGAGTACTTCTACGAAGCCTCCCTCGTTGCAGACCCGAGCGTCGCCGAACATTCACTCGATGACTTTTTGTGGAACCCACCCCAAAATATCGATGCTAACCCCATCTTATTTGTAGATACCGCCGGTGCCGATTGGACCGAAGAACTCGATCCCGAAGGTGAAAGCAAATTCAACGCCCAAGAAGCCCGTTGGGTTCTCTCCCAAATCCGAGCTTTGCTCGACTCCGGTATCCCACAAGAAGATATCGCTGTAATCGCACCATATTCAGCACAAGTCCGATATCTGCGAGACCGCTGCGATGCCCCCGCAGTGGAAATCGATACCGTCGATGGCTTCCAAGGTCGCGAAAAAGAAATCATTATCATCAGCCTCGTTCGCTCAAATGCCATCGGTGAAATCGGATTCCTCGCCGACGAACGACGCATGAATGTCGCAATGACTCGCGCCAAACGTAAACTAATCGCCATCGGGGACAGCTCCACACTCGCTCGCAACCCCTTCTTCGAGCAATGGATCGATCACTGTCAATCACTAGGATTCTATAAGTCCATCTGGGAATTTTCACCCGATGACTCCCTCGAGTGACCAAACGTGTCAACTCCCTAGACGAAAATCCGCCTATCGCCTATCGCCTATCGCCTATCGCCTATCGCCTATCGCCTATCGCCTATCGCCTATCGCCTATCGCCTATCGCCTATCGCCTATCGCC
>JBEICB010000179.1:0-9803 GCA_040373655.1 Pirellula sp.
CGACCAAGCCGTTATCCGCCAACCATAAAATCGATTAAAATGCGATGCTTACAGATAGGCGGTTTCACGTGCCGCATCTGATCCTTAACTTCTCAATTCGACCGCGTTTTGCATCTACTCCCGGAGTTCAATCATGAGACCTTTCTCAAGCAATAGTTTTTTCTACAACCTACCCCACGCTTCGTGGCTCCGCGGCCTCGCATTGATCCTGGGCTTGGCATTCTACAACTCGATCAGCATTGCCCAAGATCCGAATAAGCCAGCAACCAATCCATCAGGCACTTGGCGTTGGGAATACGAATTCGAAGGTCAACAATACAAAGACCAAGTACGACTGCAGATCAAACCCGGAAACAACTCTGCCAAAGAACGTGAAGTCGAAGGAAAGTATGAGAGCACCTCAGGTCGCAAACTAGAAATCCAGAACGGTAAAGTCGTCGGATCAACCGTTAGCTTCGAGATGTCGATCGACTACAAAGGTATGGATGTCCAACTGCATTTCGAAGGCAACATCAAAAACGACACCCTCACCGGCAACGTAAAAGCAACTTCAAATGAAGGCTCACGTGACCTCCCCTGGACCGCCACACGCAGCGTCCAAAATGACGATGTTCTTGGAACTTGGAAACTTCGTATCGATGCTAATGGACAGATCCTAGAACCAACTCTCCTTGTCTCCAAAGAGAGTGAGGGACTGAAAGCACGTTACACATCTCCAGGAAATGTCTTACTTGAACTTGATGCAATGAAAGTCAAAATCGACAAGAATGAACTCTGCTTCTCGATCGAAACCGATTTTCAAGGAACAAAGATCAAAGCGGATTTCATGGGGCGTCCCTACGGAGACACCCTGCGAGGAACGATTGACTATGTGCTTGGTGACGATGTCGGTGAAGTCGACTTCACAGGCACTCGCGAAAAACAATAACTAGTCTCATCGAATCAATTGTGGCTCTTCAACAATGAATATGGATAAGAGCAAAGGATAATGGCTCTATTCGTAATCGTGCTCATGCCCGTGCTCGATCCCATTGAATCGAATTTGCTCGATCATAACATTGAGACTCTGCATGGAATCGAATCCTAATTCGTTTCCCACAAGAGTCTCTCGATTACGAAGACGAGATTGTTCTTATCCTTCGGCGTGACCATCACGGTACGGATCAGCGAACGCACCAAAAGCACCTAATCCGCCGTCGACTGCTAGATCTGTACCGGTGATAAACGAAGCTTCTTGGCTACTTAACCACAAAACCGCACTGGCGACCTCCTGCGGCTTACCAATCCTTCCTAACGGATGACGGTTCGCCAACTCCCGCTCTCCTCCCTGAGCTTCCAAGGTCGCTCGGACTAACGGTGTATCGATCGCTCCAGGTGAGACACTGACAACGCGAATACCATCTCGCGCATACTCCACTCCCCATTGCATGGCTTGCAACAAGTTCGCCGCTTTGATCGGCCCATAAATCGGAACACCTCGCGTCGTGCGATGCGCCTGGCCACTTCCAATATTGATCACAACACCGGCTCCCTGTTGACGCATCACCGGCAATGCGTACTTCGCCATCCAGGTATACCCCAAGAAGTTGATCCCAACCATTTTCGCAACATCAGCGGAGCGCAACGACTCGACCGGCACATACGAACTCGCTGGCTGAATCGCCGCGTTGTTGACCAGCACATCCAAACCACCAAACGACTCCATCGCAAACTCCACCGCGCGCTGACAAGCTTCCTCGTCAGCAACATCCGTCCGAATAAATCGAACCTTCTCATCGTTCAAATCCGGATACTCGATTATGTCGGCACACACGACCATCGCACCAGATTGCGAAAAGCCCCGGCAGATCGCTAAGCCAATACCATTGCTTCCACCTGTCACTAGCACAACGCGCCCCGAATGGTCGTATCGTACACTCCCTTTGGGCCGCTCTGCACTCTTGCGATTCTGTGCCATAAAATCTCTCTCCAAAACGCACTGTCATCCGTAAAAAAAGACGCTAAGCGTCAGAACAACTCCAACGACTTCTTGGCTTTCTGACCCATTCGCTTTCGCCATCCAGTCTCATGAGCCGGGGAGAAATTTGTTTCTTCCCAGCCAGCACACCAATAAGGGCCATCCTTAAGGTACACTAGGAGACCAATCACTGCATCGCACCTGGAACGATTTCCAAGGATGACGCATTTCTTTGCGTATTCCACACTCGCTCTGGCCTTTGCACAATACCCCTCCATTTCCTCACCTCTTTAGGAGCCCTCCAAGTGAGCCAAACCCGACGTTTATTCCTCTCCAATTCCGCCGCACTGATCGCAGCTTCGCACACCGTTGGCGGATTGAAAGCTGCAAGCAAAAACGATCAAAGACTGCGACTCGCAAGCATCGGAGTCGGTGGAATGGGCGCTGCCGACCTTGGATCTCTCAGCTCCCACCCCAAAGTCGATGTCGTTGCCCTCTGCGATGTCGATGCGAATAACCTCGCAGCCGCCGCTCAGCGCCACCCGAATGCAAAACGATTCTCCGACTTTCGCAAGATGTTCGCCGAAATTGGAAACGAAATCGATGCCGTGTCGGTCTCCACTCCAGACCACACCCATGCTCCCGCTGCAATGACCGCGATGAACTACGGCAAACATGTCTATTGCCAAAAACCACTCACACACGATGTCTACGAATCGCGACAACTCCGACTCGTCGCGGAAAAGAACAAAGTTGTCACCCAAATGGGTACGCAGATCCACTCCGCAAGCGCCTACCGCACCGCTGTCAAACTGGTTCAAAGTGGGGCCATCGGAAAGATTCGTGAAACCCACTCCTGGAGCAACAAAACTTGGGGATACGAAGGCCCAGATCCAGAACCAACTCCAGTCCCTGAAAACCTCCAATGGGATTTGTGGCTCGGCACCGCTCCCGAACGACCCTACGCCCAAGGTCACTTCCACCCAGGGAACTGGCGCAAGTGGTATGACTATGGTTGCGGTACCATGGGTGATATGGCAATCCATATCCTAGACCCAGTCTTCTCCGCTCTGAAACTTGGTAACCCATCGCGGGTGATCTCCAGTAGCTCCGCAGCGCCCAAGAAATCCTTCGGTATGCAAAACCATACCCGCTACACATTCCCCGCTTCTCCCTTCACCACTCCTGACTTTGTTCTCACTTGGAGCGATGGCGGCAAGATGCCTGACACGAGCAATTGGCCTCTCGAAGGAGCCGATGGCAAACGAATTGGATTACCCGACCAAGGCTCTCTCTTCCTGGGAGAAAAAGGTGCAATCCTTCTGCCCCACGTCGCAATGCCAATGCTACTGCCTGCCAAATCCTTCTCGGATTACAAGATCGAACCCGCTCCAGATGGCAATCACTACCACCTCTTCGTTGATGCTTGTTTGGGTGGTGCACCGACAACAGCTCACTTCGGGTACGCCGGCCCACTGACAGAAGCTGTTCTGCTCGGGACCCTCGCCAACCGTTTCCCAGGTAACGAACTCCTTTGGAACGCTGAGAAGATAGAAATTCCAAACTTTGAACAAGCCAACGCGTTGCTTCGTCGAAAGTACCGCAATGGCTATGAAGTTGAAAACTTGTCCTAGTAATTGCTACTTCATGGAAATCCTCCATCTCTTTCGATTGATTACAAATTCGAGCGATTTGCAATCGCTCGAGAGGTAATTCGAAAGGCAATTCGAAGGGTAACTAAAAGGGTAAAACGTGTTGTCCTTTGCCTGCACCTGTGATTGGATCGTTCCTGTAGATTCACCTGCCATCCCCAACGGCTGGCTCGTGATCCACAACGAACGCATCGCATGGATCGGCCAAGTTCTCCCGCAACAGTTCACCTCTCTTCCCCAAATCCATCTCGGACCGGGTGCAATCCTGCCCGGTCTGATCAATGCTCACACTCACTTAGAATTCAGTGAACTCTCTGCACCGATCTCTGTCCCAAAGAACGGCTCGATCGTCGATTGGTTGTCAGCCGTTATCAAACATCGCCGCGCGCACTCGGCTGCACAAACTGACGATTCGACCGAATCGCGAAAACAAACCTACATACAAGGAGTTCAAGAAGCCTATCACACCGGTACCCGGTTCTTGATCGACAATGTCACCGCTCCTTGGGAATCCAATTGGATCACCCAAGCGACCGCAGAGCTTGGCTCGATCGGAATCGTGGTTGTACCTGCATTTGAACTTGTTGATGTCTCGGAGAAACGCGCTAAAGAAACCTGGGACTTCGCGCAACACTGCCTCTCGGAATGGACTTCCACTCCCCAAAACAAGCACTTGCATCGGCAAGCGTATTGCCTTGCTCCCCATGCGCCATATACCGCTTCGACTCGGATCATTGAACAAGCTGTCCAGTTCGCCCAAAAAAACAACGGTTGGGTCTCCATGCACCTCGCAGAATCCACCGAAGAGCTACTCTGGACCCAACATCGCTCTGGCCCCTTCGAGCCCTGGATATCACCCTTCCTAGAAGACTCCCACCGCAGTCGAATCGGCACGATTCAATCCATCCTGCGGCAACTGGCGAATGCCCCCAAAGCCCTCCTCGCCCACGGGAACTATCTCTGCGCTTCCGACATAGAGATTCTCATGCAATCGCAAAAGACTTTTGCAACCGTGTACTGCCCCCGCACCCATCGACACTTCGGGCATGTAACGTATCCCTGGAAGGAACTTCGACAAGCCTCAATCCCTGTCTTGCTCGGCACTGACTCCCGAGCATCGACTCCCGATCTCTCGGTCTTCAAAGAATGGCAATGCGCCTGTGCCTCATTGCCGACCGTGTCCCCGCTGGACCTGCTCGCAAGCTGCACCACAATACCTTACGACTTCTTCAATCTAAAAGACCTTCCTGGCAAACTTGCTGTTGGCTCGACTGCTGCACTGACTTGGGTACCCTTCAGCTCAAACTCCTACCCCAGCTTACCCCAAAACAATTCAGCCTCTCTCGACGCCACTTCCCTTTGGCCTGCTCTCCGGAATGCGTCCGACTCATTACCTCTCGAACGGCACCCATCGATTAAGCAATTTTTCTAGCATTCTCAAGTCGCATTCTTAGAATGAAGGCTTCTTAGGAGCATTGCGATGATCAAGTGGTTATTACTAAGCTTTCTGATTCTACTCGGCTTTATCGCTTTCAGCATTGGCTGGGTATTCACGAATCTAGCCCCACACAAGATCACCAACAGTATAGGGATGTGTTTTGTCCGGATTCCGACGGGTAGCTTCCAGATGGGCCCCGAATCCGACGAAAACGATTTGACACGTTCAGTGCCCCCAAAACCAATGCGGATACTTGAATTGTTTTACATGGGTACCTACGAAGTCACTCAAATCCAATACGAATCGATCATGGGCAAGAACCCCAGTTACTTCCAAGGTGACCGCATCGCAGCCCGAGACCATGCAGGACAAGTCATCAATTTCGGCGCTAACTTAAAGCATCCCGTCGAAAACGTATCTTGGGATGATGCCATGGAGTTCTGCCGCCGCTTGTCCGAACGTTCCGAAGAAATCGCTGCCGGGAGGTTCTATACCTTACCTACCGAAGCCCAGTGGGAATACTCCTGCCGAGCCGGATCGCGTGACCCCTACAGCTTCGGAGATAATCCAAAACATTTGCCCGAGTTTGCTTGGTTCCGTGATAACAGCCTAGGTCTTACCCACCCCGTCGGCAAAAAGAAACGCAACGCTTGGGGACTTTACGACATGCACGGAAACGTAAGTGAATGGTGCCTAGATTCATACCCCTTCCCAGAACAAGTAACCGACGACCGAGCAACAGCGTTCAACAAAACGGACTTTCGAATCTATCGCGGCGGCAATTGGTATGTAGAAGCTGAATTATGTCAGTCGGACGCTCGAGATTGGGAAAAGCGAAGTTATAAACTCGCTATGGGCTTTCGCGTTGCGATGTTCCTCAGAAAATAACCGTTGCATCCCAATACTATTCCTAACCAACAGTATCAGCCACTTTTCTAAATGACATCGCATCAACAGCCTCAACACATCGATCCAACACATCGATCCAACACAACTCCAACGCAAACTTCCCGCAAACGTTTGGCTCCTCTGCTTCGTCTCTTTCTTTGCAGATATATCCAGCGAGATGATGTATCCGCTGCTTCCGTTGTTCGTCGTCGGTGTCCTCGGTGCAAACGAAATCCAACTAGGTGCGATGGAGGGTGCAGCGGTGCTGCTTGTTTCCCTAATGTCCGCGTATGCGGGAATCCAAAGCGACCGTTCCAAAACTCGCACTAGCCGCACACGATGGCTCCACTGGGGATATGGGCTACCTCTGATCGGGAAAACCATCATCGCCTTTGCATCTTCGTGGGTTGTGATTTTCTCCGGGCGCATGCTGGATCGGTTCGGAAAAGGACTGCGAGGCGCGCCGCGGGATGCACTGATCGTTGACTCCGTAGAACCATATCAGCGTGGCCAAGCTTTCGGGTTACATCGTGCACTCGATACGGCCGGTGCTCTTGTCGGCGTTCTGATAGCAGCTTTTCTGTTGTGGTACCTCACCGGCTCTCCCTCCGAATCCATGCCGGCCAATAGTCATGCTCTGTCAGCCGATATCTTTCGACAAGTCTTCCTGCTCTCTGCTGTCTTGGGACTGGCTTCTTGGAGTTTGACGTTTCTTGTAAACGATCCGAAACCGCAGAAGCCATCCAACGATGTTCCAGACCGATCGGTAAATTACGATCTTGCGAAAGAATCAATCCGTTCGAAGATCAGTTCCCTTCCGAGACGTTACTGGGTGGTTATTGCGATCCTGATGTTATTCGCATTCGCCAATAGCAGCGACACGTTTTTATTGCTGCGAGTCCAAGAGCTAGGTTTCAGTCCCTGGGCAGTTGTTCTCGCGTATGCGGTATACAACTTTTTATATGCGGCGTTAAGCTACCCTATTGGCCTGCTTAGCGATCGCATTGGGCGTTGGACATTGATTGGCTCGGGATGGTTCATCTATGCATCAGTCTATGCTGGGCTTGCGGTCTGTTCCTCCTCGAATTCCCTTGCTGTTTGGGTTCTGCTAGCGTTCTACGGAGTGTACATTGCGTTGACTGATGGAGTTGGCAAAGCGCTCATAGCAGACGTAGCTCCCGAGTTTAGCCGAGGCACGGCCATGGGGGTCTTCTATGCTCTTACGGGACTTGTGTCGCTCATCTCAAGCATCTTAACGGGTTGGATATGGCATCACTACGGGTCTAATCCCGCACTTCTTCTCGGCGCTGCCTCCGCGCTCATTGCTCTATCGCTTTTGCCAATCCTCGCCTCAAACAAAAACCTACATCAGCAAGCGATCTCTTAAAACCCTCGCACCTCCTCAGCGAGCAGACCGCTAGCGTTGACCTGGGGCGTTTGATTAACCAACATTTTCTGTTGCGAACCGAGATGGCGATGGCACACCACGATCGCAAAGCAAACGCATGGGAGTGCTGTCAGGTCGCTAAGAAGGCGAGCGATTCAAGATCAACGAGGTTTCGTCCGCAGTCTTTCAACGGAACACCGAGGAACGGCATACCGTTGACTACCTCGATTTGGAGATCAAGCAAGCAGACGTTTGATCCAAATGCGGACGTTTGCGGACCGTGCAAAACGCAAGACCATGAATGAAGATAGCCCATGAATCAAAGGACAAATCAAACCGATACAGAACCTTCAGACCATTTACTTAGACTCTTCATATACACACACGCACGCACACTCGCTAGCCGTGATGTTTTAGGCACGCAGCCCTCGCTTTGGGATCGCGGTCATACGCATTAACTAGAACCTTTTTTATGCCGCCGTCCGGAAACTCATTTTCAACGACTTCATCAGGATAGTTGGCTCCTGTGAATTTGCTGTTTGACAACAGGGAATCAAGAGCGGTTCTACCAATTTTATGAATCGTCCGCATCCCAAACAATTTCCTGTCGAACAGAACATCGCGTGGTTCAACATATGTTATTTCAAACATGAATTGCAAAACGAAATCGCTGGCAGTTTGAACATGAGGTTCAATAACGGAATCCGTGAGGCAGTGTTTTTGGCAATAACGCTTTCTACACGATGGTTGCGATTTCTAGCCGACAGTCTTCTCCGTCGTTCGCATGCCGACCTGCCGCATCCACTACGAACGCCATCGCAAATTCTCTCTGCAACTTCGCCCACTATCAGGTAGGTAAACCAACAGATAGCTTATGCATTCTCGCACCATCTGCTACTTGCGGATCGAACGTGCGGGAGCGTTCGTTTACGGCCTAGACAGCTACGAAGACGCATCATCATCAAGCAGAATGCTACATCAACAGGAGGAGACAGCATGGTTGCGTCTGCTGCGTCCGCATCAATGCAAAACTGTATTTTGCCTGGAACAGATCTTCAGGTTACGACAAGCCAAAGAAGGCGTAGCTGTGAGGAATTCCAACGCAATAGGATAACTTGAACTCAGTGACGCTCAAAGCCCCCACGCTATAAGTTGGTTCGTACTTGGTCTGGAACTCAGTCTCTCAGAGGGTGCCTGTAGAGGCCAACGGGTGTCAGTTTGATCACACCCTCGAGTGCCCGAAACTGCGGGCCGTGGAATCCACCGCTGCGAATTAGCACCAACGGCAAACATCGTCGACCGATGCAATCGTCGGAAGCTCCGAAAATCGGCACCGCCGGGAGGATTGTCGAAGCAGAATGGATTGGCACCAACCTGATGTCGGCGCGTAACATTCGTTCGGCGAAGCAAACAAACGGATCAACTGATGGACATTCTTCATTGATCAACTTCCGATTGGCATAAATTTTAAGTAACTTGCGTAAGCACTGGAATCGTGATTTTGGTTATTGTAGAATACTTGGCTTTTGCCACTCATGCCGTGCCAATAACTCCCCGGAGCATCAAATGGCAGCAAACGCTAACGCACATGACGTACTTGTTATCCTCCCATTAGAGGAAGAGTATGGTGCATTCTGTGAGACTCTTAGGTCTCTCGAAGTTGCATTTTGCAAGATAGACTCGATGCCCTTTACCGGAGAATTCAGAGTCTTAACGGGTGCACGTGCTGAACTAAAATGTGTTGTAGCGGCGCTAGGCGAAAGCCGACTTCACAATCCCACAGTAAACACTCAGGAATTGATTCGTAACTTTCGTCCAAAGCACGTGATCATTTGCGGCATCGCAATGACAGGGCTTTCAAAAGATGCATTACCAGGTCATGTCACCATTGCTTCCGAAGTGTTCGGCCTTTATCAGGCAAAGGAGGGCTCGTACCAGGTGCACACCGCAGAGGGTTATTGCCGCGAAGTCGCTGAACGCTTTCATGAGCACTCTCGCAAAACCGCCTTCAAAGGAAAGCTCGAAAAGCTTCGTCAGAATCGCACTATGAGTGAGCCTTACGATCATAAATGCGTTTTCCACCATCGACCAATTTTTTGTCGCGATGAACTCATTTCTGGACCACAGGAGCGAGAACGCATTTACAGTAGTTTAAACAGCGTTCTCCGTAAAACAACCGCCTATGACATGGAGTCGCATTTCATATTGCAGGGCTGCTCATATCTCAGAGTTCCAAGCATTGTGATTCGCGGCCTCTCTGATGACGGCGTGAATAAAGACAAGTTACCTCAAGAGCTTCGGGCTCAAGTAGTGTCGTATTGCGCATGCCTAATAGTCGATGGGCTGCAACATGGAGTGCTATACAAAAACGCCGCGCCACCGAAACTATCACCCTATCAATTGGACTTGACAGTCTTGATGTCGAAAGAAACGAGTACCCCATTTGATAGCCTTGGTGAAGCGGTGAATGCATTGAATTTA
>JBEICB010000061.1:0-24339 GCA_040373655.1 Pirellula sp.
CATCGATATGATGGGCAAGTTGATTGTGAGCGTTTCAAATGCAATCAGGTAGGTGTATTGGGGGAGAGGCGAGAGTGGTTGAAACTGTACAATGCGGCGAATTTTTTTGACAACTGGAATGTTCCTTCTGAGGAACGGTTAGCGATCGCGCAGCGGTGCGGGGACTTCGAACGTGTTGTCGTTGAGAACCATGCGGCCATGTTTCAGTCAGGCAGCGTTCGTGATGAGGTGATGCGGTTTCGTGATCGATTGGCCGGCGAATTGGAGATCGCTTTAGGGTTGGAGACGATTGAACCGGAGTCGATGCGTATTCTCAACAAGGGAATGCGACTTGATCAATTCCATGATGCAGTGGAGTATTTAGTGAGGGAGGGAGTGCATAGCAGGGCTTTTGTGTTGTTGGGGCCTCCTGGGGTTCCGGTGAATGAATCTGTTAGATGGGCAAAAGCTGCATGTGCTCAGGCGGTCGCTTGGGGTGTCGAGCGATGCTGTGTGATACCAACTCGCGCTGGGAATGGTTGGTTGGATCAAGGAAAGAGACTAGGGCATTGGAGGCCACCGAGTCGGTTGGAATTGGAGCAGGTTCTAGAGGGCTTACTCATTGAAGGTGAATACGGTGAGGAGTATGAAGGTGATGAGAGGGAGTGGTCGGGCAAGTTGCAAGTCAGTTCACCGAATTGTGTTTGTCCCGTCTATACTGTGGATTTATGGGATTGGGATTTGCTGGATCGTGAGAATTGTGGATTCTGCGCGTGTCACTCGATACGCAAAGAGCGATTGTCGCAGATGAATCTGCAACAGCGCTGGATACCTTGGGCGAATCTTCAGTCGTGTCGATGCGGAAGGTTGGAGGTACAATGATAGACTATGCGAGATTATCGATAGGACTTTTGCCGTTAGGTTTAGCATTTGCAGTATTGGCATTTTTGCATATGCGACGCAAGCCTACGTTGGTGACTTCTGGACAAGAGGTGTTGTTCTTGGGGTTTGCGATATCAGGTTTTGCAATGATTGGCCCGATGGAGTTGTTTTTCCCGACGGCATCTTACGCAGCACTTGGTGAGTGGGTTTGGTTGTTGCTTGCTACCCTGTATTTCTTTTTGATTTTATTGGCTTCGATGTTGAGTCGTTCATCATTGACGGTTGTTGGATTGGGACCCGAGTTGTTGCAAAAGGACTTGGAGGATGCGTTGGCAATTGAGGGTATAGAGAGTCGTTGGTTAGGTAATCAGTTGGAGGTACCGCAGTTAGGGATTCGGGCAATCGTAGAGAGCAGTTATGGATTTCGTGAGACGTCGCATCTTTCGCCATGTGGGTACAATCAGAATGCGATCGGCTGGTACCAGCTTGAGAAACTGCTGCGAGTGAGATGGGGAGATGTTGAGAATGTAGGAGGCGGCCCAGGCAGTTCGATGAGATGGGCACCGATTCTATTTCTGTTGTTAGCAGTTGTTTGTTTTTTTTCGAGCGTTCTTTGGATACTTTTCGAGATTGAACGATTAGAAGGGTTTTTTGTAAGGGTATTTCTGTAGCAGTCGAGAGTCCCTGATGGGACTTCGTCATTCAGCAGAATGGCACTTAACGGATGGGGTTTAGAATGTGGATTGGTTTGCAGTAGGGCTTACTGGAGCCCAGCTTTGCCTAAGAGTTTCCCATTGTTCGCTAGTCGAGTCCGATTTGGTGACTTTAGGTTGTGCAAGCCATTTGGCGTTGATGTCTTGAAGGACTTGCAGGATTTGTTGCTTGTCTTTGTTTTCGCAAGCCCGACGGAGTTTTGATTTGAGGATGGCCATAGAATTTAAGTCTAGGGCATCGAGTTCACTTTCTATTGCTGTCAATTCATCGTTATTCCCGATGGAGTCATGAATTCTATATTCGATATCGAGAAGAAATGGGTCAGAAGTTGGTTCACGCAGTCGTTGGAGGGTATCGAGCATTTGTTTTGCGAGGATACGTTTACGATCATCGATGGGGCGGTTGTTCCAGTGTTGGAACCACATGGAGACTGCGAGCGCATCGGCGGCGATATCAGCCGGGTATCGTTGACGGAAGCTGCTGGACAGTTGATCGTAGGCTGAGGGATCAGTCCGGAGTGCTTGGGCGATCTTGATCAAATGCTTGCTTCGGTCTTGTTTGACGGTGTAGGTCGAAGCAGAGAGGGCCTCTGCGGTTTCTTGATCGATTGGGTTTTTTGAAAATATGAGAGTGTCGGCAAATGGGTAGCTGTCAGCGGAATCGTATTCTCCGAAGGCATCGATCCAAGCTTCTTCGTTGGTCTTGACGACCTCAGTGTTCTTCTGATTCAGCACACCGACGCGACGTCGGAAGATCACCCAGTCCTTTTGCACAAGGGTACCCGATGCGCGGCTATAAGGGACTTCTCCCGGGAGAGGAAGCGTATCGATCCACTTCACGGCACCATCGGTGAAGTCGAAAAGGAGGACCAAATATCCGAAGGTAGGAGTGGTAATTCCGAAGTAAGTTTTGTTGGTTGACTGCGGAGATTCTTCGTTTGGTGTGGTTTCTGAATCTTTTCTTTTAAATTCTTTAAGGATTCGAGTATCAAGGAAGTTCTCTGTGACGGGACTAAGTTCCTCAAAAGTACAGAGTCGTTGGAGTGTGTCGCGTGTGTTTGGGTCTTCGAATACTGATTTTGGAGACCAGGGGTCGTTGAAATACCGGACAAGGACGCCAACTGTGGTTCTTTTGTTGTGTACGCCGATGATATCCCAAGCCGCTAGCCCTGAGTTTTCGGGAAGGGAGACGGAATCGATGGGTTGTGACTTGAGGTGATCGAGAATGGAGCCGACCGAGACCTGGTCTTTAACTGCCAATCGAGATCCTTCTGGTCCGACGACCCGGTCGTCAAAGATGTGTTCGTCGAGTAGCTCCCAAAATCCTTGCGAGTCGTATTCGTTCCCCTTAGCGACAATCTTCTTTGCGAGTTCGCCGATTTTGTTCCCGCTGGGAACTTGTGAGAAGTCATTTACCCAAGCGACATGGTTTCCCCAATATTCTTTGGGCTTTTCTTCTTCGACCTTGACGAATTGTTTAGGATCGTATTTCGGTGCGAGCAGTCCACCTGGGGCACGCAACGCGGGCAGGTAGAGAAGGATTCCTGCAACGACTCCGATGGTGGCGACGGAGAGTATCGCTCCAGCGATAATCTTCCCGACAGTCAGACCCTCGGAGTCGAAGTTGTCGTCGTCAAATGCATTCTCCCGAAGCAATTCGCCAGCAGTTTGTCTTGCGTCCCGGCGGTGATGCAAGACGGGATGGTCTTGAAGGTGTTCGGTATGCAGTCCCGGGGCAGAAAGCCTATCGTCAATTTTCGCTGGGACTTGAAGACTCCTGCCGCAACGAGCACAGGAGATCGTCATACCCGCCATTTCGGGGGTAGTTCGGACTTGCTGACCACAAAGGCAGATGACTTTACGCATGGGAAGTGGAGTAGTAAGCCGGATCAGGGGAGGGCGATCGAATCACATCGAGTCTACTGCACGCGGGAAATGCGTTGAAGCGGTTCTCGAGCGAGAATCTCAAGGTTCCCAATCGTGCCTGTGACTAGATACGACGAATTGTCGCGGTTGGGTGTTCAGTCAGTTGTAGTGGTTGATCCGCCTGAAAGGCGAATCGCCTTAGCATCGCGAGTCCGACGAAAAGCTGGGGGCGTTGAGGTGAAGTGGCTGCGGAAGTCAGGGTTCCGGCTGGTTTTTCGTCGAGAGTTAACTCGAGGCCCTTGAGGGACATCGCGGAATCGGGCGTCGATTCGGGGGGAAAGGTGAATTCTATTCGACAGAGTTTCTTTTGGACTTGGCCCAGAGCATCTAGGCGGGCAACGGTTTCTTGGCCGAGGTAGCAGCCTTTTTTAAAGGAGACTGCCCGCGAGTCGATATCAAGTTCTTGGGGTAGGTTTTTTTCGTCGAAATCGGCTCCAAACCAAGGCCAGAATTGGAGGATACGGTCGTATTCCCAGTCGATTCTTGACGAGCAGTCGCTGGACGCGAATTGTGTGGGTTGGTTGGCTGATGAGTTGTGGAAAAGTAGTTTGGATTTTACTCCGATCCATGGGGCGGTGATTTGTAAGGCTTGACCGTTCGAGTCCATTTGGCAGCTTAGGGAATCGCTGATCCAGCAAGCCGCTGGCGAAGAGAGCCAAGGCGAGTTAGGGTGCAGGAGCGAAGCAGTCCAGTTTGCTGAAACGTCTTGCACTGTTGCATTTTCGCGGATGATGTAGCGATCGAAGTGGGGAGCTAGCCGTTCTGCTTGGTCTGGAACGGTGACAAACCAAGTGGCATGAGGGAGGGTTGCGGCGATTCCGTGGGCAAGGGTTCGTCCTTTGGGATCAAGGACGAATGTTTCTTTGGATTCCCCGGGTTGGAGATTACGAAGGTCTTGGGTGCAGAGGTTATTAAGGATTTTGAGTCGGTCGTCACCGGTTAGTTCTATGATAGTTAAGTGACCGATTTTCAGACCATCGATAACGGGCATATTCGGGCCTGCTGTTGTTTGGGCTTGTTTATATTTGCGAATTTGTTGATTGTTTGGTGACTAGACGTTGAAAAGGAAGTGGCATATGTCGCCGTCTTGCATGATATAGCTTTTGCCTTCAGTTCGCATTTTGCCGTTTGCTCGGATTTCTTTCTCGTTACCGAATTGCTCGAGGTCTGCAAGAGCGTAGCATTCGCAGCGAATGAAGCCACGTTCGAAATCGGTGTGGATAACGCCGGCGGCTTGCGGGGCAGTCGCACCGATGGGGATAGTCCAGGCTCTGATTTCTTTCTCGCCTGCGGTGAAGTAGCTTTGTAGGCCGAGGGTTTTGTAGGCTTGTCGAGCGACAGATTGCAGGGCGGGTTCGGTGAGTCCTACGGCGGCGAGCATTTCGGAGCGATCAGGTTCTTCGAGTTCAGCGATCTCAGCTTCGAGTTTTGCGCAAACGGGTACCACGAGGGCGCCACTTTTTGCCGCGACTTCGCGAACTTGTTGAACACGGGGGCTTTCACCGAGCAAATCTGTTTCGTCGACATTTGCGATATACAGGATCGGTTTGGCGGTCATCAGTCCGAAGCTACTGATGGCTTTGGCTTCTGCTTCCTCGAGTTTGAGCAGTCGCAGTGGTTGTTCTGCCATCAGGTGGGCTTGGCATTTCTTGATTGCATCGACTCTGAATTTAGCTTCCTTGTCGCCGGTACGAGCAGCTCTTTCGGCTTTGGGCAAGGCGGTTTCGAGGCTTTGAATATCGGCGAATAGAAGTTCCATTTCGATTGTTTGCATATCGGAGACTGGGTCGACTTTTCCGGCGACGTGTGTGACGTCTGGATCATCGAAGCAGCGTACGACTTGGAGGATTGCATCCACTTCGCGGATATGGCTGAGGAATTTATTTCCGAGTCCTTCGCCTTCGCTTGCACCTTTGACGATCCCTGCGATGTCTACCAACTTGAACATGGCGGGGATGATTTTTTGGGTCTTGATGAATTGTTGGATTCGATCAAGTCTTGCATCGGGGATGCTAACGATCCCCTCGTTTGGCTCGATGGTGCAGAAAGGATAGTTGGCGGCTTGAGCCCCCTGCGTGCCGGTCAAGGCATTAAAGAGGGTGCTTTTTCCGACGTTTGGGAGTCCTACAATTCCGGCTTCCATTGGATTTCCTTGGTCTGATTAACGATTGAGGGACGCAAGTGTTGGGTTGCGATATGGTTATTCGTGACGAAGAAGAGGGAACAGGATCACGTCACGGATGGATCTCGAGTTCGTGAGCAGCATGACAAGTCGATCGATTCCGATTCCGAGTCCTCCGGCGGGAGGCATCCCGTAGCGAAGAGCGCGGATGAAGTCGTGATCCATTTTTGCCATGGAGTCTTCTTCGGCCATTCCATCGAGCTGTGTTTTGAAGAGAGATTCTTGGAGGATAGGATCGTTTAGTTCGGTGTAGGCATTGGCGAGTTCCATGCCATGGATAAAGAGTTCGAAGCGTTCCGCGATGTTAGGATTCGAGGCGCTACGTTTGGTAAGTGGGCAGAGGCTTGCAGGGTAATCGGTAACGAAGATTGGACCGATCAGAGCATCTTCTACTTTTTCTTCGAAGACTTCGCTGACGACGACATCGGGGTGTTTGCCGGTAGGGTCGAGTCCAATTTTTTTGGCGAGGTTTGCGATGCCTGTGACATCATCTATTTTCAGACCGGTGTGTTGCTCGAAGAGTTCGGTATAGGTTTTTCTTTGGAAGGGCGGAGTAAAGTCGATGGGTAGGTCGCCCCACATCAGTTGATACCCTTGGCCGGTCGCTTGAATTGCTTCGACGATAATTTGTTGGGTTAGATCCATCATGACTTTGTAATCGGCGTAAGCCCAATAGAGTTCGATCATGGTGAACTCTGGGTTGTGCTTTGGGCTGATTCCTTCGTTTCGGTAGACACGCCCCATCTCGTAGACGCGTTCAATACCGCCGACCATCAATCGCTTGAGGTGTAGTTCGAGGGCGATACGCAGAAACAGTTGCATATCGAGGGCGTTATGGTGCGTAACGAATGGTCGTGCTGCAGCACCACCTGCGATGGTATGCAGCGTAGGGCCTTCGACTTCTACGAAGGCGTGTTTGGCGAGTGTACTACGGATCGATTGAATGATCTTCGTTCGTTTCAGGAAGGTTTGCAGCGAATCTTGGTTGTACGTTAGGTCAACGTACCGCATGCGTTGCCGCAGTTCGGGGTCTTGGAGTCCCGCGTGCTTTTCGGGTGGTGGTTCTAGGGTTTTGGTCATGAAGTGGAGTTTGGAAGCGAACACGGTCAATTCACCGGTGTTGGTTCGCCCGAGACGTCCATCGATTCCGACGAGGTCACCGAAGTCGAGGAGTTTGGTCAATTCAAAGTCTGCGTCGCTGACATGTCCTTTCGGGATCATGATTTGGATGTCACCAGTGAGGTCTCTGATGTTCAAGAAGACCAGTTTTCCGGCGGTCCGCATCAGGATAATTCTTCCCGCGACACGAACATCTGGGCCAATTTCCTCACCGGGGCCTTGCTCGGCTTTCCAAGCCTTGTAGTCCACAGGTGCGGTTTCCCCGCTCGCGGTGTGTTGATCGAAGTTGGGCAGGGTGACAAGAGACCCATCTTCTTTTCGGAACTTTACTTCTGTGGCCCTTGCTCGGACTTGTTCAATGAACAGTCGGTTATCGAAGCGTTGGCCCCAGGGGTCCAAGCCGAGCGCCTCGATTTTTTTAAGTTTTTCTAGCCTTGCCGCTTGGTGAACCCCTAATTCATTTCCTGCAGAGTCTGAAGGGTGGTTTGGTTGCGAATCGGACATGGTCTAGAATTTCGGCTAAGAAATGGAAAGAGTTTCTCGAAAAGAGTGTCTCGTGGGTGGCAGATTGTAAGGAATTACGCTGGAAAACCAAGCGTCAATCGCAATTCCAGTGGAAAGAGGAGAACGGGATGGATTTATTTGCAAAAGCTGAGCAAGCGAATCGGGAGCGAGCCGAACCGTTGGCAGCGCGGATGCGACCGCGATCGCTCGATGAGATGTTGGGGCAGTCGCAGTTACTTGCATCGGGCAAGTTGTTGCGTCGATTGGTGGCTGCGAAGCGGGTGCAGTCTCTTTTGTTTTATGGGCCACCCGGCACGGGTAAGACGACTTTGGCGCGTTTGATTGCCAAGGAGACGGGGGCGGCTTTTCGGCAATTGAACGCAGTGACGAGCGGCATCAAGGAATTGCGAGAGTCACTCGAGTGGGCGCACAATGAGGTGAGTGTGACGGGTGCGAGACCGATATTATTTATTGATGAGATCCATCGATTTAACCGTTCGCAGCAGGATGCTTTGTTACCTGATGTAGAAGCCGGCACGATCGCTTTGGTCGGAGCGACGACGAGCAATCCATTCTTCTCGGTCAATGGCGCTTTACTTAGTCGTTCACAGATCTTCGAGTTGCAGCCATTAGGAGAAGAGGACATCGTTGGGTTATTGAGGCGTGCGATCGAGGATACTGAGCGTGGATTTGGGCGGTTGCAAATCCAGGTTGAGCCCAACGCGTTGCTTTATTGTGCGAAGATGGCAGAGGGGGACGCGCGTAGGGCGCTCAATGCGTTGGAAGTCGCTGTATTGTCTTCGAATCGATTTCCCATCGAGTTGTCCGTTGCTCTCATGCAAGAGAGCATGCAAAAAAAGGTTTTGCAGTTCGACCCTACGGGTGATCAGCATTACGACATGGCGAGTGCTCTGATCAAAAGCATCCGTGGATCTGATGTCGATGCTTCTTTGTATTGGTTAGCCAGGTCACTCGAGAGTGGAGAGGAGGTTCGTTTTTTGACGCGACGATTAGTGATCTTGGCTAGCGAGGATATTGGTAATGCGGATCCGAGTGCATTAAGTTTGGCTGTTGCCACGATGCAAGCTTGCGAGTTCATCGGCTTGCCTGAGTGCCAATTAACGCTTTCGCAGGCCGTGATCTATTTAGCGTTAGCACCGAAGAGCAATTCGGCCACAACAGCGATTGGCGCTGCGAGAGATGAGGTGCGTAAAGGAGCTTTGATCCCTGTACCTAGGCATTTACGGGACGGTCATTATGCGGGTTCGAAGCAACTTGGTCACGGAGTTGGTTACGCTTACGCTCACGACCATGAAGATGGAGTTGCGGCTCAAGATTATCTAGGTGTTGATCGACAATTTTATCAACCCGTACGTCGTGGGGACGAGGTGGGGCTTGCAAACCGCTATGAAGAGCTTCGTGGTAAACTCAAGCTTCAGGAGTCTACCGAAACTTGCGATGATGCTCGACCAGAAGTATCTTGAGCCGGCAACGATCACCAACTTTTTCGAGTCAAACGACAGGATTCAACCATGCGATATTCGACTGCAAATCTTTTTCCGAATCATGCTCTTCCGAGGCGAAGCGGTTTGATGCTGTTGGTCGGGTGCTTTGTTTGGGTGTTTGGTGCCGTTGAGAATTCAATTGGGCAGGAAGCTAAAAAGAGTGGGGCGAGTGGATCGCAATCGGTTGCCAAGGATGTAGCAACCGGGGACTTGATGCCTTTCCCTGGCGTCGGGCAGGTGAAAAAATTACATGATGGTTTCAAGTTCACCGAAGGACCGGCTTACGATGGGAATCGTTTTCTGTACTTCACCGACATCCCTAACAATCGTATTTTGCGAACTGACGTGAGTGGGTACCCCGATCGCGTTGGTCCGGCGGAAGTTTTTCTGGAGGAATCGAAGAGTGCGAATGGACTGATGTTCGATGGCCAAGGTCGCCTGCTAGGATGTCAAATGAAAGGGAATGTCGTATCGATCGATACGGCTACAAAACAAGTTGATATCTTGTCGAATCGTTATCAGGACAAGCCTTTCAATGCTTGTAATGATTTAGTGGTTGATCGACAGGGTGGAATCTACTTTACCGATCCTCGGTTTGCTGCTCCCGATCCGTGGCCTCAGGGGATTGAGGCTTTTTATTACCGGCACCCGGACGGCAAGGTGGTGCGTTTAGCAGAAGACTTGGTCGCACCGAACGGCATCATTTTATCGCCCGATGAGAAGACCCTATATGTCGTGCCTTCCATGCAAAAGGAGGTCATGGCGTACGACGTTGAAGCTCCGGGGAAAATTGGGAAGGGGCGGGTCTTGTTTGAGATACTGCAACCGAAAGGTAAGAAAAATAGTGGTGGGGATGGTTTGTCGATCGATGTGAAGGGGAACTTGTACGTGACGACAGATTTAGGTGTGCAGTGCGTTTCGGGAGATGGTAACTTCTTGGGGTTGATCGCGTTTCCTGAACAGCCTGCGAACTGCGCTTTTGGGGGACCTGGGAACAAGGTGTTGTTCGCGACTTGCAGGACTGGTTTGTATGCCGTGTCTATGCCGATTGCAGGTCACGTATTTGAAGGCAAGGTAACGGTTTCGAAGTAACAGAGAACTAGAATGCTCAAATTATCTTGCGTGATTCGAGGTCTGCAGCTTCTGCAAGTGTTTGGTCGCGTCTTGATATGGTTCTTCTTGATGCATTCTATCGGCTTTCAATCGCAGCGAGGGTATTCACAAGAGCTTGCAACCAGTCAGACAGAGGTAGGTAAGGTCACTTCGGATGTAGTCGAAGCGCTATCCAAGCAGCTTGATGCGACCAAGGAGTCCGAGCGGGACGCAGCGGAGAAGGCGTTGTGGGAGTTAGGTCCCGAGGCGTTAGATTTTTTGCCGCCGATCAGTGAAGCTTTGTCTGCCGAACAGCAGATGCGGATAGAGCGTTTACGAGAGAAATTGAATGCAGAGCGGACCATGGACCTGCAGGAGCCGCGACGAGTGAGTGTGATTGGCAGAATGAGTGCGTATAAGGCCTTGGAGGCAATTTCGACTCAGAGTCGTAATCGCATTCCGATGAGCACGTTTCGTGGGGTTGAAGAGTTTTCCACGGAAAACGAATACGCGATTGAGGACATGGTCTACTGGGAAGCGATTGACAAGATCTTGGCGGGAGCGGGGTGGCGTATTGAGCCGTTGACTGTTGACAACGATCAATACGCTTCCAAGGTTGAAATTGTGGCTGAGGAGACGGCGGAAAATCCAGGAGTGGAATATGTTGGAGTCTTGAGAATTGAACCATTGACCGTGACTCGCACGATTGGAATCCATCGTGCGGCAGTAGAGCGTTCGAGTTTGGAGTTGATGGTTCATTGGGAGCCAAGGCTCCAGCCAATGTACATTGGTTTTGACTTTCCTTCGCATCGGATTGAGACTGCAGACGGACAAACCTTGACCGTTCGTGGGGGATTGGCGTCGGAATCGATGCCGGCGGGATCTCAGATGTTGGCAAATTTAGAGTTCACGAGCCCGGTGGGTAGCGGAGGGACGATCACAGAGTGGAATGGTCAGATCAAAATGGTGATACCTGGCCGCAGAGGGACCGTGGAGTTCAGCGACTTGGAGGGCGAAGAGGTTCAGGCTTTGGAGGTTCGTGATATGCGGGTGGAGTTGGAATCCGCAAAAAAGAATCGAGACATCTACGAGATCAAGTTGGGGTTATCGCTGAAATCACAGCCGAAAGAGGAGATTTTGCAGGGTTGGATATTACAGGGGAATGCTTTTTTGGTTGATAGCGATGGAAATCGCGTAGAGCATGCAGGTTGGTCGACACATCGATGGGACGCGAAAGAGATCGGCGTTTCATTCCTGTTTGACATTGAAGGTGAATTAAGCGACTATCGTTTAGTGGTTCAAGCACCAGAGTCGGTTATTGAGCAAACTTTAGACTACACCTTACGGAATATTCCTCTTCCATGATTGATTTTTTGCCGTGGGACGCCGAGATTGAAAGTCCTGCAACGATTGCGATACTCGGTGGTGGGCCTTTGGGGATAGAAGCTGCGTTGTATGCTAGGTTTCTTGGGTATCACGTTTCGATTTTTGAATCGCGGCGAGTTGCACATCGGATGTTGGACTGGAATGCACGTGTTTTAGCGGCGAGAGTGGGGGATTTAACAACGAGCTTGGGTATCGCTGCGCTTCAGGCTCAGGAGCCCGAGTTTAGGGGGCTAGATCCAGATCGTGTGTTTACAGGCAAGGAGTATGCGGAAGAGTATTTGTTACCGCTTGCCAAGACCGATTTGATTTTCGATGACATTCATTTTTTAAGTCCGGTAACAGGTGTGAGTCGGTTAAGGGTACAGGATATCCCGGATTGGGGAGATCCACTGGGGTATGACTGGCAGGACCGATGCAACGACGAGTTTAGGATATTGGTTTGCGGGATGCATCGTGGAGTTTGGAGTTCGCGCGCTGATTGTGTGATCGACTGTCGTGGCGCGGCAAGTCGAGTCCTGGGGTTGGGACCTGCAGCAGGGATTGCGGTGGGAGAGGCTGAGTTACAGTCTGATTTTTATGGGCATTTACCAGGTGATCGCAAATTCGAAGCTAAGCATATCCAAGGCAAGCGGGTGGCACTTGTTGGTAGTACCGAGGAGGCCTGTCTGGGGATCTTGGAGTTGTTGGCGTTTCAGAAGAATCAACCTGATACCCAAGTTTGTTGGTTGGTAACGCCACCGAGTGGTCAAGATAGCGATCAGCTTCGACAATTGCGCAAGCATGTTGGTGCGATGGAATCTGGTTCCATAATCAAGGTTGAGACATTGGGTGTCGAGAAAGTCAGTCGTGATGAAACAGGCGTGTGGAGTTTGGAGTTGCTCAAGGAGGATGAGTCGACGGTTCCTCTGCGCTGCGATGTCTTGATTCGTCGTACGGGAGTTGCGGAAGAATCAGTAAGTCCAGCCTTATTAGCGGATTGCCCGAGAGCAAACGTATGGCTGGGGGAAGTCATATCGAAGGGGGGGAAGGAGGATTCGTGGGCTCTTCTGAGTGATGTGTTGACGCCTGAGCCCGGGTACTATCGCTTGCGTGCTCCGAGGGAGACGTGGGGCCAAAAAGGGTATGATGGGGTTCCAAAACGCGGTGGGACGTTACCTGCTGCATTTGAACGTTTGCGGACTATCTTTGCGATTCTGGGTGGCAGGGCAGATTTAGATCTGTATGAAATCATGCGCGGACAACAGCAGCATGAACCCGAGTAGCGAGTTCTGATTGCCCGATATGTCGAGCTATTCCCAGACAACACCGTGAATTTCTTCAAGGGTTTTGGTTTGGCTTGCTTCGATCAGCATTTCTTGTCGGGAGATTCGCCCTGGAACGTCATTGCTGCGCCAAAGTTTCACGTGCATCGGACCAGTTTCATTGCTTTCGGTCCATTCAAATACTTCGGTTTGAATTTTGCGGCCGGCGATTTCCAGTTCTTCTTCTGCAACCCGTTTTGCCTTTTGGGATGGGAGTTCGAAGTACTCGGCAGTCATACCATCGGGTAGCGGAAACTCGGATGGGAATCGTGTTTGTTCTTCAGGATTCACCTCGAGTGCTTCATTGGGGCGTTGCACGTTGACTTGCATCGTGACTAGGACATGTGTTTCTGACTTCTCTGTGAGGGTGAATTTTGTTGTAACTTCTACCTTGCCATTTGCGTTGGACACGACTCGGAAACGGGTTACCGAAGCCCCCACATCGAATCGACTCCAGTTGACGTATTCCGGGTGCGGCAATTGCACGCTTGGTTTATCGTCAATGGATCGAGACTGTTGTTCGTTTTGTTTTTGGGGGATAATTGGTTTGTTTGAAGGAGAGCAACCGGTCAACCATGTAATTAAAAACATAGCGATAAGAGGGAACCAACGAGCATGGCTACGTCTAAGCCATCGACAGCATGGTAAGGAAGATAAGTGGGGATGGTTGACCGGTGTGTATTGGTGCATAGTGATCTAGATTTTTTAATTAGTTCTTTATGCTACCTTGGCTTTCCGCATCGTCGATTGCGCGATCTTCGGCTTTGATTTTTTCGAGTTGTTCGGGGGTGAGTTCACCGGATGGGAGTATCGGCCCTGTTGCACTCGAGCAACCTTGGCAGATTAAGCCGATGCTGAATATGGCCAAAAAGGCTACGAATTGGTGTTTCTTGAAGATCATTTTTTGTTTGTAAGTTTGTGTGACGGGAAGTTCTCAATGGCAATGAATCGGTTGAACTTGGATGTGATTCGCTCTCAAGAGTTAGATCATGGATCGAGGCGATCTAGAGGAGTTCAAACCGTATTCACATGGATCGCAGGAGCGAACACTTAGACTGGTTCCTTGAGCCTACCGCTTGCGCGAGTGGGCTCAAGGTTAGTGTTTGATTTTCGGGTCGATGTTTACTCTACATCAGAGACTACTTGACCGTCGTCGATGACGCACAGTAGCATCCAGACTCGAGCGTCGACATTGAATGGTGAGAAGCGAACGGAGCCGTCGGCGTAGGTTGCGTTCAGACCAGAGCCGTGGCTGGATCCAAAGTACCGTCGCCAAACGTTGCCGTTACCCGTTGGGTCGCTAGGGGTTCCTTGAACGATAATCGTTGGATCAAAGTCAGATTTAGGAGGGAAGTGCCAGCGAACTACACATTCATCCCAGCCGGCATTGTTCCATCGTTCGTTGTCACCACCATCGACACCGAAGCGTTTGTGTGGAAGACATTTTTCGGCGGCCATGATGGAAGTGGAAGTTCCGTCGGTGATGTCGCGCAGTTTGCGTTTAGCGCCTTGAGCGGACCAAACGATGATGCCTTGGCGACCAGGCATGGTACCGAAGTTTTCTGGTGTTCGTTCGTTTCGGCGAGGGCTTAGTCCAAGCGGCGCTGCTGGAATGTCACCCCAGTTCTCATGCATTTCGCCTTGGAAAAAACCGGCGTTTCCAGCGTAGTCGCAACGGGAGAAGAGACCTGAACCGTACACAGCACCGGAGCGACGGGATGGGCAGTAGTAGATTGGGATGATAGCGCGAGCAACATCGTCTTCGCCGTTGTAGTTGGCGGGGCGTCCGGAGTGGACGGGGGGCAAGTCGAAGCGAGCTAGATTGTAAACGCTTTGGCCTTCGATGAAAGGAAGGATTTTAAACCAGTGGCTCCAGCCTTTTGGGGAAGCGGCGTTGCAGCAAGTTGTGCCGCTTTCGTACGCGCCGTCTGGTTCGTTGTAGACCATACCAGGGAGAGACGGGTCACCGTCGTAGGGACCTTGAGGCAGGTACTTGTAAGCGGATTCGTGATTCATAAATGCCAAACCGAGCTGTCGCATGTTGCTTGAACAAGACATGCGTCTTGCGGCTTCTCGTGCCGCTTGGACTGCTGGTAGTAGCAAGCCAACGAGGATACCGATGATGGCGATGACCACCAAGAGTTCAACAAGTGTAAAGGCTCGGCGGCGAGTGTGGACGCTACGAGCATATCGCGGCATCGAACTAGCAAAGTGACTTCGAGTACAAACCATGTTAGGACTCCGATTGAAGAAAGTTGCGGCGTGGCCAACAGAGCTACGCCATTGGAATTTGCGATACGGTATCGCGGGAAGACGGAGTTGCTACATGGATGCAAGTGGCTTCATTAAAGCTTCTTCAAAGTTGAACCTTCCCTTTAAAAACCTGAGCTTTTTATTGGTTTTTCGTTAAGGTGCTGTGAGGATCTGGTTGCAGAAAAGCGGAGGTGTTGGCGCTAGGGATCCTTGTTGGAATGCGTCGAAAAGTTCGTTGCGTGCCCCTTGTCAGGTTCCCTCAATTGACTTCCAATTGGAGGCTTCTGAGATCGCCAATCCCTGACCGAAGTTGAGTGCTAGCATGGGTTTAGAAAGTTTGTTTTCGTTGCAGAATCGGGTTGCTGTTGTGTTGGGTGGAACGGGGGCGCTCGGTGGAGCGATGGCTAGTGCTTTAGGTTCGGCAGGTGCAAGTGTTGCTGTGATGGGTCGCAATGCGGAGCGGGGGATGGAGCGAGCCGAAGCGATTCGTCGCGAGGGTGGAGAGGGGATCTTCGTGTCAGCCGATGCGTTGGACCGAGAGTCGTTGATGAAGGCCCGGGATCACGTCGAGAAGACGATGGGGCCTGTGGATATTCTTATCAATGCGGCGGGAGGTAATCAGAGTGGTGCGACGTTGCAGCCTGGTGATGACTTTTGTCACTTATCGCTGGATGCTTGGCAGCAGGTCTTCGATTTGAATCTGATTGGCGGGACGGTCTTGCCCTGCCAAGTTTTTGGAGAGACGATGTTACTGCGAAATAGCGGTAGCATCATCAATGTGGCTTCGATGTCGGGGATCACGCCGTTGTCGCGAGTCGTGGCATATTCTGCGGCGAAGGCTGCGGTGATTAACTTCACACAATTTTTAGCCAGGGAGTGGGCTGCGCGGGGGATACGCGTGAACTGTATCAGTCCTGGTTTTTTCCCGGCTGAGCAGAACAAGAGTTTGCTATACAACGCCGATGGAAGTCTTGCGCCACGAGGTGCGCAGATTATCAACCATACTCCGATGGCAAGGTTTGGGTATGCTCATGAGTTAGCTGGTTCCGTAGTGTACTTGGCATCTTCCACTGCTTCGTCGTTCGTGACTGGGCACAACCTCGTTATCGACGGTGGTTTTTCATCGACAACGATCTGATGCTGTGGTGTAAACCTTTCATTCGTGTTGACTTCATTCTTTTCACTATTGCTCTAATTTTTAGGAGTTATTATGGCCAAGCTTGCGATTCGCAACGACCAATGCGCGCTCGATTTTCTTTCTCTCGGCGCACTGGTTCATAGGCTTGATCCGGGCATTTTGCCTTTCCGTAAAGCAAGAAATTTTGACGTACACGTCTCTGGTGGTGAGTACAACGTCGCAGCGAACCTTTCAGATTGTTTCGGTTTGAACACCGCTGTCGCCACTGCGATGGTGAATTATGGAATTGGCGAGTTGGTTCAGAATCGTGTGGAGGAGATGGGGGTCAAAACGTTTTACAAGCACTTTGAGCATGACGGGGTGCGGGGTCCTAACATCGCGACCGTTTACAGTGACCGTGGGCAAGGAGTCCGACCGCCGGTGGTGTATTACAACCGAGCGAACGAAGCGGGAGCGTTGCTAAAGCCAGGTGACTTCAACTGGAAGGAGATTTTCGCAAGTGGTGTACGTTGGTTTCACTCTGGAGGAATCTTCGCCGCTTTGTCGAATACGACTTCTGAATTGATCATCGAAGGTATGCAAGCTGCCAAGGAGGCAGGTTGTGTGACTTCGTTCGACTTGAACTATCGCGCGAAGATTTGGGCCGCGATTGGTGGACTTGCCAAAGGTCAAGAGATGATTGGCAAGATAGTAAAGCACGTGGATGTATTGGTTGGGAACGAAGAGGACTTGCAAAAGAGCCTTGGGATCGAAGGGCAGGACGTCGAGCACAAGTCCGAGTTGGATCCCGATGCTTTTTTTGCGATGATCGACCGTACGATTGAAAAATTCCCCAATGTAAAAATGGTCGCGACAACCTTGCGAGAAGTCCGTTCGACGAATCGCCATGAGTGGGCAGCCGTGTTATGGTACGATGGAAAACGTTACGTCAGCCCGACAATGCAATTGGACGTAATCGATCGTATAGGTGGTGGAGACGGATTTGCGGCGGGATTGTTCTACGGGATGCTTGCTGGCAAAGACGCGGAGCAGGCGTTGCGGTTAGGCTGGGCACATGGTGCTTTATTGACCACCTTCCCCGGCGATACCACGATGGCAAAATTGCCGGAAGTCGAAACACTGGCTAAGGGTGGTTCGGCACGGGTGCAGCGTTAAGGTTTGCGATTAAGAAAGCAGAGCTGGCTTAGCAGGGCGGACGAATTCGGAACCGAAGTTCATCAGAAAGGTTTAGAAGGGATATCGATATGCAACGTCAGCAATCTGTCGAACACTTAGTAGAACGCAAGCGAAGGTCCAGCCGATCGAAGAGGATCGGTTGGATTCGTCGTGTGATGTTAGTCCTGTCGCTCTTTGGTTTTGTGGGATCATTGCACGGCGAGGAGAATTGGCCAGCGTTTCGAGGGCCTGGTGCTCGAGGGATTGCTGCAGAGACCTCGGCTGCTTTGTCTTCTGCGAGCCGTTATGCGGATCGATGGAGCACAACTGAGAATGTCGCTTGGAAGGTCGAAGTACCTGGGCGTGGTTGGTCTTCTCCAGTGGTATGGGGGGATCGGGTCTACCTCACGACGGTGGTGAGCAGTGAGGAGCCGGAACCGGCGAAAAAGGGACTTTATTTTGGTGGCGAGCGGATTAAGCCACCGGAGTCCGAGCATCGTTGGTTGGTGATGTGTCTCGATTTGAAGACTGGTGCTACGCTGTGGCAAAAGCAGGTGCATCAGGGAGTGCCGAAGACATCGATTCACATCAAGAGTACGTTTGCATCAGAGACACCGATCACCGATGGTAAGCATCTGTACTGTTGCTTTGGCAGTTTAGGGATCTTCTGTTTGGATATGGAGGGGAATGTTGTATGGAAGTACGACTTGGATCCATTACCGACGCGGTTGGGTTGGGGTGCTGCGGCTTCTCCGGTTTTGCACAAGGATCGACTTTACTATTGCAATGACAATGAGAAATCATCTTCTTTGGTTTGCTTGAGTGCCTTGGATGGCAAGGAATTATGGAAGGTGGCGCGTGAGGAGAAGAGCAACTGGTCGACTCCTTTCGTTTGGGAGCATGCCGGAGGCGTGGAGTTAGTCACAGCGGGATCTGGGATGGTTCGCTCGTACGACTTGGATGGGAACGTTCTTTGGATGCTCAAGGGGATGTCGAGCATTACAATCGCGACTCCCTACGAAGCGAATGGACTGTTGTACGTCAGTTCCGGATATGTAGGGGACCAGCAGAGACCGATTTATGCTATCAAGCCGGGAGCGAGAGGTGATATTAGTTTGGAGGATGGGCAGAAGAGTTCTGATGCGATCGTTTGGTCAGAGCCGAAGGCGGGGCCTTACAATCCGACGACTTTAGTACATCATGGAAGGCTCTACGTGTTGTATGATCGCGGTTTGTTTGCATGTTTTGATGCCGCCACGGGCAAGGAGATTTACGGTCAGCAACGGTTGCCCAATGGGCGTGCGTTTACAACGTCTCCCTGGGCGGTAGGGGATAAAATTTACTGTCTGAATGAAGATGGTGTGACTTATGTTATCCAGGAGGGGGACGAATTTCGTTTGTTGCACACGAATACGTTGGAGGAGGACGACATGGGTATGGCCAGTCCTGCTTTGGTGGGAGGGAAGTTGTTATTGCGGAGTGCGAAGCGGTTGTACTGCATTTCTCGTCCGTAGGTGTTTTGGTGGATAACGGATCGGTGATTTTTGCAATCACCTAGGCCTCTAATTAGACTCGTAGGAGTTGTGTTGAGCGAAAGACTTGGGTGAAGTCGTGGGGACTTCAGCAAGTTCGCGAGACTGTCCTTGGAGTAATATTAAGGGTGGCACTGTGTGCCTTGAGGGGCTTGAGATGCGAAGCGATCGGGGCCGGGGATTTACGCTGGTGGAAGTTCTCGTCGTGTTATCGATCGTGGGGATATTGGTAGGACTATTGTTGCCCGCGGTGCAAGGAGCTCGCGAGACGGCGCGTCGGCTAGCCTGCCAAAACAATTTAAGACAGTTGGGTTTGGCGATTTCGAATTTCGAATCTGCCCACAAAGTCTTCCCGGCTTCTGGTTGGACTATGTCCGGACCGGGAAATCCCTTTGGTACGTATATGGGTTGGCGGACGGTGATTCTGCCTCAGATTGAGCAGAGCAATGTGCGGACGTTGTATGACATTTCCCAACACTGGTGGCAGGGAAGTAACTTGGCGGTAGCCAGTATTCCGATTGGTTTGTACGTCTGTCCGAGTACACCGGAGCAGTCTCCGGTGGGGCAAGCGATCGCGAAACCGCCGAGGCCGGCGTTGGTGATGGAGCCACCGTTAGCGAGAGCAGATTACGAAGCCATCCAAGGGGTGCAGCCGAACTCAATAGATCCGGCGCGGTATAACGCCACGAATCGGTTTGCGGTGATGCATCGAAATTCGACGACACGATATCGATCGATATTGGATGGAACGAGCGTAACCTTGATGGTTGTTGAATCGAGTGGGCGACCGAGTGTGTATCGTCGTGGATCGTTGTTTAGGCACCTGCGAAACGATCAGGGGATTGGATGGATCGACAGTGAGGGGGCATTTAGTCTCGATGGTGCAAGTGCAGACGGGATGCGAGAGGGGTGTGGTTATGCGAACGGATGTTCGGTGGTGATGAATACCCGGAATGACAATGAGGTTTATTCCTCCCATGGGGGAGGCAGTCATGGGTTGTTTGCTGACGGTCATGTCAGTTTTATCAATGCATCGATCGATTTGTTTGGGATGGCTGCTATGTGTACTCGTGCGGCTGCGGACTTGGATTTCGCTTCGGTGGAGTAGGCTTGATCGTTGCTCAAGGGTACTGAAGATGCTAGGCTAGAGCAGTCTTATGGGCTTGGGTTGGTATTCGAAACGACGACCGAAGAAGAAAGTGATTTGATTATGGCTTGCTTGAATAAACGGAGGCTAGGGAAAGTGAATCGCAATCGGTTACGGGGATTGGTGGTTTTCGGTTTGGTTTGGATTGTGGGTGTCGAGCTGGGGGCTCGCAGTGGAGTTGTTTTTGGACAGGTATCTGGGGTTGCGACAAAGAACGAAGTGAACAAGAGCGAGCAGATGAACGATAAGAATCCTTTTTCAAAGCCGAGCGTCTTGCCTTATCAGGCACCTGACTTTGCGGCGATCAAGCCCGAGCATTTTCTTCCTGCTTTTGAAGCGGGTATGCAACAGCAATTGGGGCAGATGTTAACGATCGCAGAGCAGGGAGACGCTGCTACGTTTGAGAATACATTGGTGCCGATGGAGAAATCTGGAGAGATCCTCAATCGAGTTGCAGCGGTTTTTTTCAACTTGTCTGGAGCGCATACGAACGAAGCGATTCAGGAGGTTGAGCAAGAGATTGCACCGAAGTTAGCAAAACATTCCGACGATATTTTTTTGAACAAGAAGTTGTTTGCTCGGGTGCAAGCGTTATGGGAGAAGAGAGGTGAGTTGGGGTTAAGTGAGGAGCAGGGGAGGTTGCTCAAAGAGACTTATGAGGACTTTGTCAGGGCGGGTGCCAAATTATCCGACGTTGAGCAGACGAAGGTGCGAGCGATCAACGAGAAGATGTCGACATTGACGACACAGTTTCAAAACAATTTGTTAGCGGTAACAAAAGAGCGAGGAGTGCTGGTCGACGACGTTCGCGAGTTGGAGGGGATGAGTCAGGGAGAGATTGCAGCAGCGCGGCAAGCAGCCGAGGGGCGTGGGCAGGCGGGTAAGTATTTGATCGCGATTACCAATACGACGCGGCAGCCTGTACTGACAAGTCTGAAGAATCGAGACTTGCGCCGCAGGGTATGGCAAGCAAGTTCGGGGAGAGGGTTAGGTGAGAATGGAGGGATCGACAATCAGCCGATTGTGATTGAATTGGCCAAGTTGCGAGCTGAGCGAGCGAAGCTTTTGGGGTATCGCGATCACGCTTCGTATACATTAGAGAACCAGATGGCCGGGACACCAAAGGCCGCGATGACGATGCTTAGGGATTTAGTCCCCGGGGTTTTGGAGAAAGTGAAGTCCGAGGCAAACTTAATCAGTGAGGCCATGAAGGAAGACGGGTTAACGGGCCCGCCGGAGGCTTGGGATTGGGAGTATTACGCTGAGCGTGTAAGGGCGAAGAAGTACCAAGTAGACGAGAGCGCGATCAAGCCATATTTCGAGTTAGAGAGCGTTTTGAAGAACGGAGTTTTCTACACGTATAGCAAGTTGTACGGAGTGACGTTTCAGGAGCGAACGGATTTGCCTGTATGGCATCCAACGGTGCGTGTGTTTGATGTCTTGGGAAGTGACGGCAAGCCAATCGGGTTGTTTTATGCCGATTACCTTCAGCGAGACACCAAACGGGGTGGGGCTTGGATGGATGCGTTGGTCAATCAATCGAAACTACTGCACCAGTTGCCAGTGGTGGTCAACGTGATGAACATTCCCGCTCCGGCGCAGGGTGAACCGGCGCTGATGAGTTTAGATCATGTTATGACGATGTTTCACGAATTGGGGCATGGCGTACATGGATTGTTCTCGGACGTGGAGTATCCGAGTCTATCAGGGACGAGTGTGCCGAGGGATTACGTAGAGTTTCCATCCACGTTTCATGAAGACTGGGCGATTGAGCCGGAGATTTTGGCGAATTATGCGAGGCACTATCGGACGGGAGAGGTCTTACCTAAGGAGTTGTTAGACAAAGCGATTGCAGCGAACAAGTTCAACAAGGGGTTTGATTCCTTGGAGTATTTGTCGGCAGCTCTGCTGGATCTTGGGTGGCATTCTTTGACGCCGGAGGAGATACCGCAGAGTGTGGTGGGATTTGAGCAAGAGACATTAAGAAAGTTTGGGGTGGATGTTGCTGCGGTTCCGCCGCGGTATCGCAGTCAATATTTCGCGCATGTGTGGTCCGGCGGGTACTCTGCAGGTTATTACGCTTACTTATGGAGCGAGGTTTTGGCGGCGGATGCTTACGCGCACATGAAGCGGCTTGGTGGGTTGAAGTCGGAGAATGGGGCGGCATTTCGTTCGAAAATCTTGTCCAAGGGCGGTTCGCGCGAGGTGATGCAGCAGTACATTGACTATCGAGGTGGGGAGCCTGACGTGGAGGCCTTGTTGAAGCGTAGGGGGTTGAAGGAGTAGTTTTGAGGTAAGGTCGGGGAGTTTGGAGGGGGAAGTTTCGATCGATTTGAGTAGAATCGCAGGGAAAACGCCACTTGTCTTGCGGTTTCCCTTGACACTTTTTCCATCAGCCGATACGGTATTGGCCCCTGAGAGCAGGAAGAGTCCGCGGAATCCTCGGATTTACAAATTGACCCATTGGCCTTCTGAATATTCTGGGGCCGTTACTTAGGCATTGATGTATCATGGCAGTACCAAAGCGTAGACATTCGAATTCTCGATCTGGCAAGCGTCGAGCGCATCATCACAAGAAGCCAAAGCAACTGCAGGTTTGCAGCAATTGCAGTGCTGTGGTTCCAACGCACTGTGTATGCCCGAAGTGTGGCTTTTACATGGGGCGCGTGGTTGTGGACATGGGTGAAGTGCAAGAGCAGGCTTAAGGTTATTCGGGCGTCAGGTTGCAAGCTTCCGCTTGTAGTTTGCCGAGCGAGTAGTATTGGGCTTGGCGACCGGGCATAGATTTTTGGGTCTGCTGCCGTCTGTAGGTTGCGGGTATTGTTTGCCCGGTATGCATTGTGTTCCGTGATCCCGAGACGAGAGTACAGGGAAGGGGTGTTCAGCGTGGCCAAGATCGCGTTGCTGTTTCCTGGGCAGGGAGCCCAAGCGGTTGGGATGGGATCAAGTTTGCTCTCTCGGAGTCCCTTGGCGAAGGGTTTGTTTGACGAAGCCTCTGAGGTGCTTGGCTTTGATTTAGAGAAGTTGTGCCGCGAGGGTCCGGAGACGGAGTTGCATTTAACGCGGAACAGTCAGCCAGCATTATTTGTTCATTCTGCTGCGGCTTTGGCAGATTTCTACGAGCAGCGGCCAGAAGTTTCGGATCAAGTGGTGGCGGTCGCTGGGTTAAGTCTCGGAGAGTATAGTGCGTTGTACGCTGCCGGGTCGCTGGATTTTGCTTCGGGGGTGCGATTGGTGGCCTCTCGCGGAGAGGCGATGCAGGATGCTGCGAGTGCTGTAGCTAGTGGGATGTCGAGTGTCATTGGGGTGGATTTGGACCAAGTTGCATCGTTTTGTGATCGGGCGAGGGTAGATGGAGAGATTTTGCAGGTAGCGAACTTGTTGTGTCCTGGGAACGTAGCGATTTCTGGGCATGCGGCATCGTTATCGCGATGCGAGGAATTAGTTTCTGATGCTGGGTTCAAATTTATACGATTAGCGGTTGCCGGGGCTTTTCATACATCGATCATGCAACCTGCAGAAGAAGCGTTACGTTCGGCGATTTCGCAGACGGAGTTGCGGGATGCGAGAGTTCCGTTGGTATCCAACGTTGATGCCCAACCACACCAAGCATCGGTTGAGTTTCGTGAGTTGTTGCCGAGGCAGTTAGTGTCGCCCGTGCAGTGGGAGTCTTCGCTGGGACGCTTGATTGCAATGGGTGTTGAGCAATTCTATGAAATTGGAACAGGACGGGTTTTGACGGGGACGCTCAAGCGGGTGAACCGCAAGGTACCTTGTGAAGCCTTTGGGGATTGACCTTCTGTGGGTCGAATCGCTACTTACAACGTTTTAACGGGAAGACAAAAGAATTATGGCCAATGCACTTGGGTTATCGGCAAATCTTCAGGGGCAAATCGCACTTGTGACGGGTGCCTCTCAGGGGTTGGGGCAAGCTGTTGCGGTGCGATTGGCGGAAAATGGTGCCAAGGTGTTGTGTGTCGCGCGCAACGCTTCGAAGTTAGATGAGACGGTAAACGCGATTAAAGCAGCGGGTGGAGAAGCGGTCGCGATTGCTTGTGACGTCACCGACCGCGAAGCGGTAGCGAAGTTGTTTGAGACAGTAGAAAACGAATACAAGCGGTTGGATATTCTTGTGAACAATGCGGGGATTACGCGTGACACATTGTTACCTCGCATGACCGATGCGCAGTGGGATGAAATCATTGCAGCGAATTTGACAAGTTGTTTTCTGTGTTGCCGAGCAGCATCGTTGATCATGATGGGGCAGCGATACGGTCGGATTATCAACATGTCGAGTGTATCGGGTTTGATTGGCAATCCAGGGCAGACGAATTATTCCGCGACGAAGGCGGGGATGATTGGGTTTACACGTTCGATGTCGCGGGAGTTGGCCAAGCGAAATATAACTGTCAATGGAGTGGCGCCTGGTTTTATTGATATAGAAATTACCAAGTCGTTGTGAGTCTCGGTTGTAGATGAGTTAAAGAATATATTTCCGGCAAATCTGCTATGACTACCAGACGAC
>JBEICB010000057.1:0-24885 GCA_040373655.1 Pirellula sp.
CACATGCCCCAAAAAAAATTTGACGTTCCCGATGTGTGGTACGATGAGGGTTACCACCACCGGCAGAGGTTGTGCCAGCCCTCCGGGCTTGAAACAACCAAAGGTTTCCCTCGGCCAAGACAACGCATGGTATGTGTAGCGGTCCACACCTAAACAATCATCTGCCACAGACATTGCGCTAGCCCCATGCCCCGGTACATTCACCCTCATTAGATCCTGAGGCCTGGAAGGCCGACACAACCTATGCAGGGGTCCGTAAGGCAAGCTTAATACCCAGATGGTCTTCAGGCCTGGAAGGCCGGCACAGCCTATGCCGGGGTCCGTAAGGCCCCGGTGACCGGCTAGATAAGGATCCTAAGGCCCGGAGGGTCGACACAACCTCTGCCGAAGTCCGTAAGGCAAGCTTAATACCCAGATGGTCTTCAGGCCTGGAAGGCCGGCACAGCCTATGCCGGGGTCCGTAAGGCCCCGGTGACATGTGCTATTTGTGCCGGGTAGGTCGACCTGATTTGTTGGACGACAAGAATGCCGCGAGAAACAAGAAGATCAAAATCAAAGGAACGAAGCAACTACAAATCGTTCCGATAATTTGGGCGAACCAACCCGTAGCGGTACGTGTACCGGTGTCGCCAGGATTTGTTGGACTGGTTTGAGTTGGGGCAGGAAAACCTGTTGTGTTGTTGATAGGACCTGCACTGGGAACACGAGAATCACCATGTGAGTAGGGGCTGTGCGATAGGATACCGGTGATCGGATCGTTGTTTGGTTTCGATAGGGCTTTGATCACCTCACTGACGTCGATATCTCCAAGTGCATCGAGCAAAGCAAAGTCCGCTTCACTGTTCGCTTGATCTTGTTGCGGTTGCTCTGCGAGGATCTCTTGAATGGCATTCGATAACGATTCAAGATCGTTTGCTCTCCTGTAGCTATGTACCTTGGTTGCCAACGAGTGGTCTTCTTGCATATCCACTCCGATTGCATCGACGAGGATCCCTCGCGACAGGACGTCGGGTAGAAATTGCTGCAGCAATTGGGGATCTGATGCTTCGCCGTCTGTAACGACTACCAATCGGTAGGTGCCATAGAAATTCTTTGAGCGGAGAGTGAGCAATTCATCAGCGGCAACTCGCAACGCTTCGCCCAGTGGAGTTCCACCGCCGGGTTGTAAGGCAGCGATTCGACGCAAGGCTTCTCGCTTATCCAAGGGACCGAAGGGTACGAGCCAATTTTTGTTTCTTCTCTCGCCGTTGAGTAGGAGTATTCCGACTTGGGTTTGAGGTTTGATTTGCTCGATAACTTTTTTCAGTGCGGATTTAGCTGCATCCATGCGGGTGATGCGCTCCCTTTGCATGCGTTCTCGCATCGACCCGGAATCATCAAGAACAATCACTACGTTATCGCTTTGGGATGTCGGCGTGCTAGCTGCACTTGGTGTGCTTGTAGTTCCTGTTTCTTGGCAGTGAGCTTGCGCAGCAAAAGACCCAGCGAGAAGCAACGCGCAAAACAACTTGGTTGGGCTTTTGCGGTTCGTGCTGTTCATCGGAAGTTCCTTGTGTTGCGCTTTGCTAGGCGTTGATAACCGGTTCATCCTGGATCGGAGCGTTCAGCAGTTCGATTTCTAGTATTAGAAGTTGAAGTCGGTTGGATTGAGCGCTTCAGGATTGACTTTAACAATTCGGAATTCGACTCGCATATTCTCTTTGGCTTCGTCTATGTTCTTTGGCTTCGGAATCACTGGTTCCATGATTCCAGCGCCGACGGGAACGATCTGGGATAAATCGACGGTGATCCCAGAATCCTTGGCGAACTTCTCCAGAGATTTCTTCACTGCTTCCGCACGCGACTGCGAAAGGGATAGTGCTGCCTGCATGGTGACTGAGGGATCGACGGAGCCACCGCCGAAGGTACCGTTTTTGATCAAGTCGACCACTTCTTTGGTGCGGCTCAGATCCAGCGGTTTGCCGTTCATAAAGTAGCGGTAGTTTCCAGGAGTTCCGTTTTGTTGAATGATTCCTTTTGTGGTTCCAGCTTTGATTAGATCGACGAGAGTTTTTGTCGGATCGGCGTGTCCACGAATAACAACTGCTGCATTTCCGAACTGACTGGCCTGTTTCAACGCTCGCAAAAATTCGGCACCGTAGCGATCAGCGGAGAAATTCTGTTCGTTGGGTTCAAAGTTGATGGAGAAGCTGACGATGGTGTTGGCATCGAGGTTTTCACCCATGAACAGGTCGGTTGATTCCGCGTTTGGATTGAATCGCTCTACATTGGTTGGTTCGACGTATGGTACACCTCCAAGTTCTGCGATTTTCTTGTAGTCGAAGTCGTTGGGTTCAAAACCTGCACGGGACTTGGCATATTTCCACTGGGTCGCCAAATTGATCGATCGCGTCATGACTTCGTCAAAACCACTTGCGTTGGACTTTTGTTCGAAGAACGCGATTTGTCCTGGGAGTCCGACAAAGCTGCAATCGAGCAGAAGCCCGTGAACGTCTCCTTCTAGTGTCGGTAGGACTTCTTTGCCGAAGATGCGTTGGGAGGTACTAAGAATTTGTTCATACTCTTTGGTGAGTTTTCCGGTATCGCTAAAGCCCTTCCGCATTGCAACGAGGTCCTCGGTGGCTTTTAGATGTGCAGCGACGAATTTTTGGACCCATTCTTTGTTTGCATCGTACCAATCGCGGCGGACGGCATAGACGTCGGCGATGGATCGGCTCATTTGTACCGTGCTGTTGACCACGCGAGCACCGGCTACTGTCCCCTCGGCACCTGTTCCAACGGACTCTAAGCCGCTTGTTAACCCGATCATGTCTGGAGTGACCACGCAGCATGCATCGATAGAACTGTCGTTTCGAAATGCAGTTGCGGGGCCATCTGGACCAGTAATGTCTTTGGTCCAGACGATTTCTACGTCCTCTCGATTTAAGCCTGCCGCGGACAGCGAATCATAAAGCAAGCCGACGTGGGGCCCACCTTGTTGGCAAGCGATCTTTTTCCCTTTCAAGTCATTGAGATTTCGGATCTCTTTTTTGGCAACGATATGGTCACCTGCGCTCCAAGAGAGTTGCAGGATGATGACTGGTTTCGTCCTGGGGTCACTGCCGAGGACTTCGCCGGCCAGACCGATCATGTGCATGGTGCCGCGCAACATGGGTGATTTGCCGGAGAGGTAGTTTCTCACTTGGCCAACGAAGTCGTCGCCGGGGACAAGTTGCATGTCGAGACCTGCTTTTTGGTAAAGCGACCCAGACTTGGTCTTGAGGTCTCCATTTGCAACGAAAGTCGCGATATCACCACCCCAGAGAATGTAGGGGACCTGGACTGTTTTGTTCTGCAGAGCGGGTCCCGATTCCACGTTTGAAACTTGGATAGGTCCGACGAGCTGCGAGAAGGGTTCTTGGGCGCTGGAAGTATGGGAACTGACAATTGGAACAGTTAGTAATGCGATGACCAGCGTGGTGATGAATGAGGGGAACCAACGATATGCGATACGCTCGCCCCAAAGCATCGGACGGAGGCCTCGGGAGGGTAATGGGAGCGGACCGCAGAGGGGGATTCTCGGGTTGTTTGTTTTCATGGTGTGATAGAGTCCTACTGAAAAGGATTTGTAGGAAGGACGAAGGGTTAGTCGCTCAACGAATCCCCATAGATTCGAGTAGGCGGATTTCTGTTTCCATCTGGGCGCGATCTTCTTCGGAAATATCGGGATCTGGAAGAAGTGATCTGCGCGTGCAATTAACAAGGGCTTGTAGTGTTTGATACCGTCGGGTTTGTTTGATTGCGGGTTGGAGGAAGTCGCGGACGATGGACTTTAGTTCCTCCGCATCTTTCGGCGGGATGGCTTTGAATTGGCTTCTTAGCGCTGCGTATCCCGCGGAAGAAAAGTCTTCTTCGAGTCCTTCATTGTCGAGCCAATCGACCAGTTCATCGGTTACCAACTTGGTCGGCCCTAACATCCAACGGATGAATTCGATGCGATCTTCCCCGATCGGATCGAGGACTGGGATGATCAGGTCCCCCACGCGTCCTGGGCGTCGGATATCGGGGGAAAGCAAATGGATTCGCGCGGTCATCAGTAGCCATATCACGCGTCCGCGTAACTTCGGATCGCTCATCATTCCTTGGATCTTTCCGGTTAGCCGGCGTTCCGTTTCGTGAGCCCCTTCGCCGACGCTTCCGAACTGTGTGTCGGCTTCGTCAACGAAGATTACGACCTTTTCAAGGGCTTCGAGAACTCGCCTGAGACGTTCAAAGATGACGTCTGTTTGTCCGAACCACTGACTGCGGATGTTCTTTAGAACCAGCACTGGAATATCGAGTTCCGCCGCGACCGCTTCGAAGATAAACGTCTTGCCACCTCCGATCGGGCCGGCGATTGCAGCACCTGGAAGAGCGCGATCATCCGGCAGTTTCATGCGTGGAATCATGTAATCGGTCAGGAACTGTTTGAGCTTCGAGAACCCAATCACGTCCTTAAGCGTTTGGATCGGTTTCTTGAATTCGATGACATCTTCGCCAAGCTGAGATTGGATGAATTGCTCGACTTGCAGCGTGGTGTCTTGACGCTGAATTGGTTCCTTGGAGTAGTCAGACGCTAGGAGAAGCTGCCGCATCGCATGTAAGGACAAGCCGGCGGTTGCATCGGCGACTGTATCGACTTGGTCCATAATCGCGCGATTGCCGCTTTGAGTGGCATGCCACTGTGCGTAGTGTTTTCGCGATACGATATCCGGCGATGGGACTTCCACGGAAAGTACCTGCGGTAGTCTCGAGACGCGAGGGTGGATCATGCTGCGCGATTCGGCTAGCAAGATGACATTGTCTTTGCCGTTGAAGAAAGCAGGATCGCCGAACCAATCGGTAACAATAGTTATGCGTCGAAGCTGCGCATCGTTCATCTTGGAAACATCACCATCGCCTGATGGGAGCAGAATGTCGCCCCCTTCGATCGTGATAAGCAAGTTTTCCTTAAGGCAATTGCGAGAGCAGATGGTCAACTGCCGCATGAATTCAAGTGCCTGCGTCGAGTTTCCGATTGCGTCTCGAAGATATTGGTCGAACTCTTTGCGGCGTAGTTCGAATTTGCTTCCGTCTTGAAGGACTTCACGGGTGGGGATGACGTCGACCGATACGCCGTTTTTCCAAGCGGTCCAAGCCTCACGCAGTTTTGCTCGATCATCCTCTTGGATCCGCACCGGTCCGTTCAGTTCATAGACGACTTGAATCAGCCCAGGGACCTTGGTTTTGTTCTGAAGAAAACGGATCAGAGGTACATACTCTTTTCCATCGAAATAAAGATCGTAGATGTTGCCCGATACGACGATCGCACGCGATTGCCCCGAATTGATGATTCTTGCGAGTTGCGTGAAGAATGGGTACGAAGCCGCAGGAATGTCTTGGGTGGGCAAAGGGTTTGAAGTTTTTTCAACCATGAGAGACTAGATTTATCGAAAAGCGAGGGCTGGGAAACGAAAGGTTAAACACGCCTGAACGCCGATCGATCGATGGCGTTCTTATGGGCTCGATTCTATCACGACCAATCTTTGATTGGGGGGGACATCCGTGAAGGATTCGGTTTTCCCACCTGGCCAATGGATTGTGACCTTTTGGATCAATTTGTCGGCCGCAGGTAGTCCAAAGTGCAATGAATGCGCGTGGGTAGAGGCGTAAGAACCACCCCCGTAGCGGTGTCGAACGAGCGTTCCTGAAGAAGTCTGGACTTCGACCCACGCTCCTACGGCATCCCGATTCACGCTACGTCCAACTAGATCCAGAATGAAGTATTTTCCCCTGTTTGCCCCTTCACTTCCGTCGTTGCGCAATAGTTCGACGGGTTGCTCCAGCTTGCTGACAGCGAAATCCATGTCGCCATCATTGTCGAAATCAGCGATTGCCATCCCTCGCCCTGCATGTACTTGGCGGAAAAATTCACCGGATGATTCTCCGACCGAGAAGAGTCGTGTGCGCGCGCGGGTCTCAAGCCAGTGAGGTTTTTGCACATTTCTGCTTTTGATGGGTTTGCGACTCGTGTGGCCGGCGATAACGATCAAATCTTCATCTCCATCGAGATCGATATCGGCGAAAGCTGTTCCCCACCCCACAACGGCTTGGCCCAAAGCCATCAAGCCTGCTGACCGTGTTCCGAGAGTAAAGTACTGCTTCCCTTGATTCAGGTAGAGTTCGCAATACTCATTTTGGTAGTTGGTCACCAGAATGTCTGGCTTGAGGTTTCCATCAAAATCTCCAAGGGCTAATCCCATCGATCCGTCGACAATTGAGCGTGACCCGAGGCTGGTTCCAGATTGCGCCCCGATCTCCTTAAACTGACCGTTACCCTGGTTATCAAAAAGTGTATTCGGGTCTTCATCATTCGCAACATAAAGATCGGTATCGCCGTCGAGATCGAAGTCACAAGCTACAGCACCGATTCCGCGATACGAGAACTGCTTGAAGAATTCGGAGTGGTCGACGAAAGTACCGTCACCCTGATTGATCCATAGTTCATCCGATTCACCTACATAATCCGCCGGCGCACATCGATCGACTTGACCTTCGCCGTTGTAGCAACGTTTGTCGGTCTCGGGTGACCAAATCCCGTAGTGGGCGATATACAGATCAAGGTCACCATCGTTTTCAGCGTCAAACCAAGCTGCCGATGAACTCCAACCACGATGGTTGAATCCTGCGATACCGGTGACATCTTCGAACGTGCCATCCCCCATGTTGCGAAGGAGTTGTTGTCCTGCATAACCAGTGATAAAAATATCTGGAAATCCGTCGGCGTCGTAATCTGCAACCGCCGCACCGAACGAATAACAAACCCCTTGAACCGTGCCGGCTTGATTTGCAATAGACGTAAAAGTTCCTGCAGTGTTCTGACGGAACATTCCATTACTTACCATGATCGGCTGCTTGTCCTGCGTGAGCAGGCCACCGCCCGGGATGAACATATCCCAGCGTCCATCACGGTCGTAATCAAGCCAACCGATCCCACCGCCGTTGGATTCGATCATCGCAGCTAACCAAGCTGCTTCGCCGTTTTGGTAACTGAAGTCGATCCCAAGATCTTTTCCGTGACTGGAGTATTGAACAATCGATCCAGGACTTGAGGATTGGGATGAGAGGCTGACGGAATTTGCGTTCTGCGAATCGGAGCGAATAGGTCCCTCAGTGCTCTTCGACTTGCTTTTCGAATTCGTGGCATCTGAGTGTTCGGCGTTTACGGTGGAATTATCCTTGCCGGTCGGCTTTTCCGTTTTGCGATTGCAACCTGGGAAAATCCACAGCAAACTCAGCGCGATAAGAGCAATTCTCGAAGCCCCAAGGCGCTGTGCGGCGGAACTCGGTCTGGCGGAAATGGAATTGATCGAGAAGTGGGTAGAAACGGAAGGTCCAAACACGTTGCGTTGAGGCATCGACTAGTTCCCGTTTGGGGGGAGAGCATTGGTTGCTGGGGCAATTGCTGGTGGCTGACCAGGCTGACCAAGTGCTTGAGTCTGTGCTTCGGCTTCGGCAGCTTCGAGCATCGCTTGCTGAATGCGTCGGATCGCTTTGCGGTGATTGTCTGCAATCGTTTCGTTACCTTCTCGCTGGTAGTATGACGCGAGTAATTCCTGCGATTTTAAATCGAATGGATTTGCTCGGGAGGCGATTTGCAGATATCCAACTCCACCCGGTGGATCGAGATAGTTCATCATCAGTTCACCCATGTCACGCCGCATCGCTTGGTTTGCAGAATCGGTCGCAAGTTGCTCGATCATTCGATCGACTTCCGGACGACGTTTCTGGCTTTCTGCAGCGCGAGCGAACAACGCTTCGCTCTCAGCGGTTTTTCCAAGTTTGGCCAAGCATCGAGCTTGGAGTTGCAGATAGGGTAGGGCATCGGGCCAACGTTGCAGCAAGATCGCCGCTTGCGCGCTGGCGACATCGACCTTGTCGGCTTCGAGATTGGTTTCGCAGACCAGGGCGAGTTCGGGGCTGGGGAGTTTTGATACATCGGTGAGTTTCTGCAGTTGCTCAGCCGCTTGGTCGGCATATCCGAGGTTCAACAGCGAGCGAGCAAGGCCTGTTATGATCTCCGGAGCTTCGGGTTTGCGTTGGAGCAACCACTCAAATTCTGCCTTGGCTTCCTCGAACATTGCTTTTTCCAAGTAGACTTCTGCCAATTCTTGGTGGGGGCGAACCTCGGAGGGAGCTAATTCGATGGCGCGTTTGAATGCTTCCAGAGCCGTATCCAAGTCGTAGCTTGTGGTGGCGTGAACGCCTCGCCAGTACTCGGCTTGTGAATCCTTCTCATAGAGTTCGTTCCAAAGTCGAAGTGTTTGGTTCGCACCGGAGAGGTCTCCGAGATTCATAAACCCGGCGACGAGCGCTCCGAGAACATCCGACCCCTGATCCTTGTACAGCAGTAACAGCGGTCCGAGGTTATCCTTGACTCTTCCGGGAATTCCAGCTGCTGATTCCATCAAAAGCAATGGGCTAGAAGCTTGCAAATTGGACATGCCGCGGGCGGCAAGTTCGTCGCTAATACGCGAGACACGGCTACGGTCCCCAAGTTTTCGGTAGGCTTCTGCACGTAGCCACTGCCATTTCGTCGGTGAAAACATCCAGGGGGAAAAGGCTTCAAGTCGCTCAGCCCCCTCTTTAGGGGTGTTGTCTTGGTAGATCATTTTTCGAGCCGACCGCTCAACCCAGGCGTAAGTGATTGCGTAGGCGGCAATTACGGCTATCAACACACAGGCCAAGAGGGTGATTAGGCGGGCCGAGCCGGGCCGAGCTTCAGGGAGGGCAGTGGAAGGTTTCATAGCCGCGGTCAATTCGTTTGGGAAAACGGACTGCTAGAAGAGTTGAAAAGGGTAGGGGCCAGTCGGTCGGACGGAGAGTTCTACGCACTAGGATACTTCCTGGATGACCCGTAAAAGTCGGTAGTTATCCAACATCCGTGGAAAATATAGCGAAAAGTTGGCTTGAAAGGAAACGAAACCGTGGCTAAGCTTTGCAACTTCCTGCGGAGCACTTCCAAGCAGAACCGTCCAACAAAACTTTCCTAATGGCAATGACCCTTGTGTGGTTGTGAGCGAAAATGACCTTAGATAAGAGCCTCAAAGTCCGAGCTGGTGCGATCAAGACTCGCAATGTCATGACGCGTGCAGAGCGGATCAAACGCCTCCAAGAACTTGACAAGTGGACCGATAAGTCCATCGTTTTGGGTATGGCCAAGGTACGTGTTCCGAAGATCTCTTTGAAGAAGAAGAAGAAGGTCAAGAAGGAAGACGAAGCAGACGACAAGAAGAAAAAGAAGAAGTAGGCAATTGTCTACGGTGCGGTGGCCGATTCTTTTGGGCCACCCCTGTGGGCAACTGCTCTCCGTCGTTCAACCCGCTCGGTTCGGTTGGACGACACATGTATATCATTTGCTTAGCAAGCGAGATGCGGATCCATGTCGGTCCGCATTTTTCGTTTGTAGGTAGCATCTTGGGAGATAGTCATGGATCGCGTGACGGCATTTCTTACCGGGAGAGTGCAAGGTGTAGGGATGCGGTTCTCTGTACATGACCTCGCGCGACGCTATCCGATTGTTGGTTTCGTGCAGAATTTGGACGACGGCCGCGTTCAGATTGTCATGGAGGGAGAAGACGAGCAGATGGAGTCATTTCTGTCTCGGTTGAGGGAAGTCGCTCCGGGTGCTATTCATGATATCAACAGCTTCCGAAGTACAGCTTCGGGCGAGTTTACGAGATTTGAGATTCGACGCTGACTTTTCGACGCAAAGAAGACCGCGAAAAACTGAGCCGGAAAGCGCGAGCTTTGGGTGGTTCGCGGTATCCGATACTATTCATCAAAACGACCAACCAATCAGCGCCAACAACGTTGTGGTTTTCAGTTGTTTGGACCGTGCAATGAGGTGAGCGTAGCCGATGCAAACACCCCGCGGCTTGCGCGAAGCGGGCTCAGGCCCGATGGTCGTTGCGATTTGTCGTCGGACTTATTCATTGCGAAACCTGGCGAGTCGTTTTAGGCGATCTGTGACTTGGTGGTATGCCAGTGGATGATTGGGGTCGATATCGAGTCCTTGTTGAGCGGCGGCGTGAGAACGCATGAGTGCCGCGACTGCCAGCTCGGACTCATCCCTTCGAAGGTGATTCTTCCAGGCTTGCAGATGGGCTTCGCTGAGCGCAACGTAGATACTTGGGTGATTTGGGAATTGGGTTTGGCAAGTAGTACAGAGTTGCAGGTATCGTTGTTGGATCAACTCTGCGAACGGGGTATTTTTCTGTGCACGAGCGTATGAGGCGATACTGGCGACGAACCGAATTAGGTCTTCATGAACGGTCACTGGAATCTGGTTCAGGTCTGCGTTCGCTCCGTTTAGTTCAGTGATCAGCCTGTTGATGGTTTCCTCAATTGGCGCATCATTTGAACCCTTGGAGTCGTCTTGGAAGACGAAGTCGCCGAGAATTTTCACTAGAAGGTAGCGTTGCATTGATTCTCGTTCATCCGATTGAGGCGCGAGGGTTTGGGATGACGTTTCGTTTGCAGCCAGCGGCGTTTGCTTTAGCAGCGTTTTCAGGATGGAAAATGCGTCGGCTTGAGGTGTAGCAAGTTGAAAGCGAAGATCAAGTTCGAAGGGGATAGGACTTGGGCTGTTGTGCAAAAGCGATTTTAGTTCGCTAAGTGCGAACGATTCGACTTGCGCGATGTTTTCCGAGCACTTGGTAAGTTTACCCCAGTTTGCAAGTTGCCGACTTCGTCGCATTTCATCCAGGACACTGGCGGTCCAATGCCATTGCTTTCTTGTTTCATTCAGCTTTGCAAGCAGCACAATGGTTTGCTTGAAATGCGATAATCGTCGTTCGACAAATAAGTCGTAACTTTGTAGGTCTTCTTTCCCATAATTCAAATTACCTGCACAAAATGTTGCGTTGATGTATTCCCTAATAATGGTTTGTTCCTCTGGCTGCCTCGCATGCAGCGTCGATGTAATTTCAATTGCTTGGTTTATCAATTGACGACCTAAAGAAATGTGGCGAGTATCGACATAGGCAGCGAGTCGTTCGGCGGCTGAGCGTTGTAGGATTGCGTAGTTCAGGATTTGGGATTGCGCGATCGCTTCAGTATTCTCACTTAGAAGTTTTGCCGTCCAATACTTGCTACTCTGTTCAAGTCGTTGGGCAGTTTGAGGTGTGATCGCTTCGGGTGGCAGATCTAGGTCGGCGATCCACTGAGCTAAGTTGGATGGCGCGATCGCAGAGTCCGATTTGTTTCGTTCGAGTATTCGTATGGCTATGAAATAGCCGCCTACAATAACGATCAACGCAACGGATAAGAGATTGAGCGTTGACGTAGTCCGAGGAACTTTGGACCGATTCATTTTTAGTAGCGATGATGATTGGTAGACCATGCGCATTTTGGTTGTGCAATCGCTGACCGGGGCTAGTTCTTCAAGGACGGCACTTGCAGTCGGGTAGCGAAGTGCGGGATCGATTTCGAGGCACTTTTTCGCGATCTTTTGGAGCCGAGCATACTCAGCATTTCGATCGCCGTGGCTTGAGCGATCGCAGTGGTTTGCAGAGGCAGATGCGACTTGATCAAGCAACTTTTGAAGAATTCCTCCGAGGGCAAACAGGTCGGTGGAGGGACCAAGCAATTGCGGGAATGCGAGAGTTTGCTCGGGTGCCATGTAGGCGATCGTTCCAATGGGTAGCCCCGAAGCGCGATGGGAACCAGCTATGGCTGAAGTAAAGTCCTGTAAGGATGCTAAATGGGTGTACTTGCGAGCAATTCCGAAGTCGGAGATTTTGGGAATCCAGTCCAAGGGGGAGGCAGTGGGTGGCGATGTTGATTTTTGATCGATAAGGATATTCGATGGCTTTAGATCGAGATGAAGGATCCCCATCGAGTGGATCACTATGAGTCCTTCAAGGATTCCTGTTAGCAGATGCTGAATTTCTATTGGCGATGTCAACTGCGGGATCGCTTGCGCGAGTGTTCCCCCGGCAATGTACTCAAACACGAGAGCGAAAGCATTGGGAGTTTCTTGAACGCTGTATAGTCGTACAAGGTTTGGGTGGGCCATTTGGGCAGCTAGTAGGATCTCTTGTCGCCAAACGTCTTGCCCTTGGTGTGTGCGATCTGGCAGCTTAGGAATGATCTTCAATGCAACTTGCCGTTCGGTTGATAATTCCAATGCTAGGTACACGGAAGCGTGTCCGCCATGTCCGAGAAGTTTGAGAATTCGGTAGCCGTTGATGGGGCTCGATACCCATGGTTGAATTGCAACCCAATCAGCATCAAGTTCTTTGGCAAGGTGTTGTTGGCAATTTCTGCATTGCTCGATGTGCAGGGCAAGTTGCTCGCTGATAGGATCGGCAAATGGGGAATTGGCTACGTCGTGAGAATGGTCAGCAAGGTCCAGAAGTGGGCAGGGCATCATCGCGCTTTTTCTTGAAGCTTTAGTGCCTCTTCCTTTAGCATTTTGTGAACGCGGCTTACTGCGGCAAATGCACTTGCGTACCGCATGGAGTATCGTCTTGCGACGTCTCCAAGAGCTTGGTTTTCGACGGTTACTTCCCAGAAAATTGCCCAAGTTTGTCCGGAGGTGCGTTGCTGGACTCGCTGCTGAATTTCTAGAGCCCGATCGATGGTTGCTCGGGTTGAGTTCGCAGGGTAGGGCAGGGGGGCTGAGGCGTTGCTGGTACTCGACGAGGTCTGTGGGGTGGGATCAAGGATAGGGTCTGAAACTTCTTGCGCGAAGCTAGCAAGGCGATCGGTGTAGCGTCGATGTTGTTTGAGGTAATCGAGAAGCCGGTGGCGGTGCAATCGACGTAACCAAGCTCTAAATGATCTTTTGGGGTCGTACTGGAACTGAGGCAAGCGATCGATGAGTTCGCACCAGATACGTTGTGAGATTTCGTCGACATCGGCTCGGTTTCCAACGCGGGCGCGGGTCCATCGATTGAGCAACGGATGATATCGATCGAAGAGTTCGGACCAAGCGGAATGATCATCGGCCCGCTGAGTGCGGCGAAGTAGCGTGCCGCTAGTGCGTGGTTCGTGGGACATGAATTCGGGTTTTTGTGGGTTGGCGTAGATATCCGTCGTATACCCTCCTGGAGGGCATTTACTTAAGGTTTGTTTCGACTGAAGATACGGATTGGAGGACTGAAGTGCAACGACTTTTTATGCAGAATGGATCAGAGAACGATAATGTCGAAAGGCGGCGGGGAGAGAGTTGATCAAGTCGGTAGCGAGGGTGCTAGGGCTCCCGAGCTCACGGTGTGCGATATCGCCAGCGAGTCCGTGAAGAAACACACCCAGCACGGCGGCTTCGTAAGCTCCGAGTCCCTGGCATGCCAAAGCGGTGATGAGTCCCGTCAAGCAGTCGCCGCTACCGCCGACTGCGAGGCTTGGATTGCCTGTAGGGTTTTCAAAGATGCATGTGCCGTCCGTGACAAGAGTACGATGCGATTTGAGCACAATCACCAATCGGTTTTTATTGGCCATTTCCACAGCCGCTTCGCGTTGTTTTTGCAAGTCCGTTGCTTGGATGTTGCTCAGTCGTTCGAACTCGCCCGGATGTGGTGTAAGGATTCGAGGGGAATGAGCGAGAAGGTTTTGAGAGTGAAGGTTTGTATTCCGGTCCGCCAGAGCATTAAGTGCATCGGCATCGAAGACCGCGGTGCCGGGCCAACGATGGTAAAGGTCGACGGCCATCGTGTCCTGGCTTGATTCACGCCCTAAGCCAGGGCCGATGGCCAAGACCGTTTTACGTTGATACCGATCTAAAATTTGTTCGATGGCCGAGTTGGCCAAAAAACCGTTAGGATGTTCGTCGAGAGGCAGTCCCATAGCGCACGGAGTCGCATGGTGAACAAAATGGAGTGTTGCCCGGGAAGCAGCGACGGTTGTTAATCCTGCTCCAGCGCGGAGTGCCGCAAGGGTGGCTAGGGTGATCGCACCCGGCATCTGCGGCGAGCCACCTACCAACAACGCGTGGCCGTAATCGCCCTTGTGTGTTTCGTCTCTGCGCTCGGGCAGGATGGGAAGGCTAGGAGTATCAGTCATTGAAATCGTAAAGTAATTTGTCGTGCTGAATTTTCCGCTGGACCTGAGATCACTAATAGCATAAGATGGACGCGGTTTGTAACCGATTACCCGAACATTCGTTGGAACTTCATTGGCATTCTCGTCGGAGTTCGATCACTTGGAAGGGGCCCGGGCTGTTTTGTTTTCGGGCTGGGACGTTTCTTTCCACACATTCTGGGGTAGACTGTCAGGGGTCGGTCTGCGGAAGGCGAGGCGTATGAAAGAAGCTTTCCCTATATTCCCATCATAGGTATTACGGTAGCCACTGTGTCGGATACATCGCAATGGAAAGGTAAAGTCGTCTTAGCCGCCCTGATGTGGCTGGTGCTCTTGGCGATCGGCGCGGTTGCTTGGAAGTGGATTGTCGTGCCACAGCGTAATTCGCAGCAATTGAAACAAGCTCAAGATCAAGCCGAAAGGGACCGGCAGCAGGCCGAACAAACGCTTGCGGCTACATCGGGAAACAGCCGATACCGTCACGAACTGCGGCTTGGGCTGGACAACTTTTCGGGGTACGCGGTACTGCGAAGCGAAGAGTTTCGCAAGCAACTGACCGATCGTGGAATTCGAATCCAGACGATCGACGACGGTGCGAACTATACAAAGCGAGCTTCCGAGCTTGAAAGCGGCAGCCTGCAGCTTGCTGCTTTCCCTGCGGATGCACTGCTCAAGCAGTTTGCCGACAAAGAGTATCCAGCTGCGACCATTGTTGCGCTCGTCGATGAAACGCGAGGTGCAGACGCGATGCTCGCTTACAAAGGCAAATATGCGGATCTCGATCAATTGAATCGGGGCTCCGTACGTTTTGTGCTTGTGGGGGATTCCCCAAGCGAGACACTAGCGCGAGTTGTGATGCAGGACTTCGGCCTCGACCAAGTCAACGCAAGCAACATCGTCGCTGTTGATTCTCCTGAGGCATTGATGGCGAGATATCGTGCTGCGACGCCGCAGACCGACGAAGTCTACGTCACTTGGGAGCCCTACGCGTCGCAGATGTTGGTCAATGACCAGATGCACGTCTTGGTCGACTCTTCGCGGTTTACAGGTTACATCGTTGATACATTGGTCGTAAGCCGGGATTTCTTGCTCAAGAACGGGCCGGTTGTCGATTCCGTCTTGGAAGCATACTTCACAGCCCTTTACGCATATCGCGACGAGCAGGCTCTTTTAAAGTTGCTCTTGGATGATGCAAAAGAAACCAAGCAGGATCTAACGCCAGAGCAAGCCAAGCGTCTCGTTGACGGTATCCAATGGAAAAACACCCAAGAGAACTTAGCGCACTTTGGCAAGCGGTCCGGTGCAGTCGTGCATATCGAGGACATGTTGTCTCGGATCTCTTCGGTGCTGAGCAAGTCAGGAGTGATTGAGTCGCCTACTTCGCCTAATGGATTCACCCGCTACTTCTTTGATCGGCCGATGGAAAGTTTGCTCAATAAGAACTTTCACCCTGGAATAGCGAACGAAACTATCAGAGAAGAATCGCGTCTACAAGCACTCACGCCAGCGCAATGGGATTCCTTGGTGACCGTCGGCACGTTGAGTGTCCCTGAATTGGTCTTTGTGCGAGGAAGCTCCAATCTGACCGAGGCCAGCAAACGAACTCTCGACGATCTCGTGCAAAAGCTACAGGCTTGGCCACAATATTATCTGATCATCAAGGGGAATGCATCCCAGGCCGGGGATATGCAAGCCAACTTGGCCTTGGCCCAGCAGCGCGGGGATGCTGCTATGAAGTATTTGTTGGGTCAGGGGATTCCGACCGATCGTATGCGGGTGGTTACGGGAGAGATTACGGGACAGACTCGGGTAACTTTTGTGGTCGGTCAGACTCCTTATTGATCCTTGGTAAGGACGGAAGTGTTGTGGAAGCGTTAAGAAAGCGAATACTTCGTGAAATTTTCGTCGCCCCGTCGGTGGTGATCCCCATGGTTGGCGGCGCGAGTGCATGGCTGATGTCATGGGCCGGTGGTGGTAGTGATTTTTTGAACGCAGCAGGCTTGGTGGGAGTTTTAGGAGGGATTGGTTGGTTTGCAACACGGGTGATTTTCCAGATGGACAGCCTCTCGGAAAAAGCCCTTCGAGACCTAGAAAACGAGCGGCTCGCAGCCGAGGAATCCTCGTTGGATCGACTGCAAAAGCAACTGGCCGGCGACGGTGACGCGAGAACGGAATCAATTTTGATCCTCTTGAGGGAGAACCGAAACGAAATTGAGCGTATTGCACAGACTCCAGGGATTCAGTTGCGTAGTTTGGAAATTGTCAAGCAATCCAGGGAGTTGTTTTGGGCGAGCATCGAGCAACTCGAACAGTCATTCAAAATGTTTCAATTCTCCAAAAAACTCTCTGGAACTGAACGACAAGCTGTGCTCAGGCAACGAGAAAGCTGCTTGGCAGAAGCCCGGGAGAGCGCTGAGCATTTACACTCTGCCGTGGAAGCGTTTCGGCAGTTTGTCGACAAAAATCAGGTGCGGGATTTGGACAGTTTACAGCAGGAATTAAGCGATTCGATTGAGGCCGCACGGCGATCCGAAGAGCGGATGCGGGAATTACAGAACACCGATCGCTACGACCGAATGCTGAAAAACGAGCCGTAACGGGGGGGGAACAGGATTCTATGGCGTGTGAACTTCTCCCAAACCCGTTACACTGTTAGGAGAATGCCCTTCAAGGAATTCTTGGAAGTTTTTTCAGTAGCGATCTTTTCGAAAACGCGCGCCCTGCGACTGTCGTTTTTCTACCTTGTCAACGTAGGACTTTAGGAACTTAGGAGCCCACATAGCGATGTTCAATGCACTCGGCAGACTCTTTCGAGCTTTCAAATACCTGTTTACTGGCAAGGTTGATGCGGCAGCCGATGCGCTGAGCACCAATCCGACAGTCATTTCTGCCAACTATGACCGAATCGTCGAAGAGAAGCGTAAGCGGCTCAATCAATACGTCGATGCCGTCGGAGCGATGATCGCTCAAGAGGAAAACAAGAAGGCCAAGCTGACTCAGCTGACGGAAGAAGTTCAAAAGTTAGAAAAACTCAAATCCGGTGCTGCTGCCCGTGCCAAGCAACTTGTCGATAAGTACAACGGTGATGTCACTGCTGTAAAGAACGATCCTGAATACGCCAAATGCCAAGCGGCTTTCAAGGATTTCTCCAGCACACTCGCTGAAAAGCAACAACGGGCCAATGAGCTAGAGGAAGACCTCAAGCAGTTGGTTGGCAATGTGACCAATCACAAGAATCAAATCCAGAGCTTGATGCGTGAGCTCGAGAAGCTCAAAGAAGAAAAGCACGATGCAGTTGCCGATGTGCTTTCTGCACGCGAAGAAAAGCAAATTGCCGATATGGTCAACGGTATCTCGAACGACAAGACGTCGGCAGACCTGCAACGCTTGCGTGAGATGCGCCAAAAGGCTTCGGCCAGCGCCCGAGTTTCGCGTGAAATGGCAGGACTGGACGCAAAACGAGCGGAAACCGAATTTCTTGAGTATGCGCAGCAGGTGACTTCCGACGACGAATTCGATGCATTGATCGGTCTGTCGAATGACAAAAAAGGCAGCGACTCCGAGTCCGTCGCTCGCGATACCAAGATTCCGGAAGCGTAAGCGAAGGTTTCTATGTGAGATCTAGTCTCCAAGGCGATGTATCCATCGCCTTGGAGATTTGGTCGACTTAGTGTTTGAACGCCTTGAGCATGAAGGAAACGAAGTGATGAAGATGCGGTACCGTTTGAATTGGTTGATGGCGTCGTTGGCTTGCGCGTGTCTAACAGGAATTGGTTGCAATAATTCCAAGTCGGGCAACGGGGCGTCGACGGGTGGGAACTCCACCGCCGCGACGGGCAACACAGGAGGTTCGTCGAGTTCCAAGCCACAAACATTTACGTTGGCATGGAGCGAGTATCCCTCTTGGAGCATCTTCGGCGTGGCCGACGAAGTCGGTTTGATCAACGGGAAAGCCGGCGAACTCGGGTCGATTGAAAAGAAGCACAACGTCGACATCGTCCTGCAATTAGCAGGATATGACGCTTGTATTACCCTGTACGGTAACTCAAAAGCGGATGCGGTGTGCATCACCAACATCGATATCCTCGGTGCTTCTAGTTCCCGCAACTCGGTTGCGATTCTGCCCACCTCCACCAGTGCAGGTGCCGACGCGTGTATCGCGGGGGGTGTCGGTTCGATCGAAGAATTGGCAGGGAAAACTACCCGGGGGCTTGAAAAGAGCGTTTCACAGTATGCGTTCGAACGTTGCTTGGAAAAGCTCGGAAAGAACCCAGCTGATTACCCGTTCTCAAACATGGACCCGGAGCAAGCCGCACAGGCTTTTCAAGGCAAAGACGCCAACGTCACTTCGATTATGGTTTGGAACCCATTTGTGATGCAGTCCCTTCGGAGCCGAACCGATGCGAAGGTGCTCTTTAGCTCCGATTCGATCCAAGAAGAAATCATCGACATGGTAGTCGTCGGTAAGGATGCTCTCGATCGTCCAGGTGGTAAAGCGTTTGCCGATGCCATCCTTGAGACTTTTTATGCAATGAACAAACGGATGGCAGATCCGACCACGTCCGACTCTACAATGATCGGTATCGGAGCTAGGTTTGCAAAACTGGAACTCGATGACATGAAGACCATCGTCCAGCAAACCAAGTTCTATGGCGATCCGAAGGTGGCGAAGGAGTTGTTTGCCAGCGAGAAGTTTCAGAAAGAGACCATGCCCTTGGTCAGTAAGTTCTGCGTCAAGTACGGCTTAACCCCAACACCGGTGGAGATCTCCTTCGGAGATGCCAAAGGTGTGATGGAGTTCGATACGAAATACCTCGATGCCTACGTAGCCTCGCAAGCTTCTGGTGCAGCGGGTAAGTAGTATCTTTACGAAGGAATCGCCCTCGGGCGATGGCTGATTCATGATCCGTCGCGAAATTCCAAATTGGCTGTTCATCGGTCTGGCTGTCGCCGGTGTTGTTGTCTTGTTGGTCGGATACGAACTTCTTTCGGTCCGACAAACACGGATCAATCCAAAACAAACCACAATTCCATCATTTGAAAAGCTCGCAGAAGGAGTCAAACGGGTCTTTGCCAAACAAGGGCTTCCGGAGAATCCCAAGCCCGCCATGTTTTGGCAGGACATGCGAGCGACACTGTGGCGTTTGTTCGTGGGACTGAGTATTGGGGTAACGGCTTCGATTGCGATCGGAGTATTAATGGGGGCGTATCGTTGGATCGAAGCTCCCTTGAGCCCCGTGGTCATGTTTTTATCCAAGATCCCGCAGACAGCGATGATGCCGATCTATTTTGCGATCGCTGGAACCGACCAGAAAATGTTCACTTCGATGGTCGCTTTGGGGATCTTCTTTTCGATGGCACAAGCCATCTACTCTGCAGTGCGCGATAACGTGACGGATGAAGCGATCAACAAGGCATACACGTTGGGGGCTTCGGAAATGGAAGTGATATACGAAGTGATCTGGAAGCAGATATTACCGAATGTGATTGATTGCATCCGAGCCCAGATCGGTCCTGCCTTAATTTTTCTGATAGCAGCAGAATGGTTGATTGGGGATGTGGGGGTTGGATATCAGTTGCGAACACAGTCACGCGTGCTGAGCATGAACGTCGTCTTCGTGTATTTGTTCGTGCTTGGGATCTTAGGAGTGGTCGCTGAGTATGGACTCGTGTGGCTTCGGCGGACCCTGTGCCCATGGTTTGAAGGTAATTAGAGTTTCTTGGGGCACTTGCGACCTAACTTGCAATTCGGGATACTTCGGATGCGGGATACTGCTTGATCAGTAGAGCCCGGGAATCCCACCTTTTAGCGAGTTCGCTAGTTCGGAGTGAGTTTTGAAAGCCACGATTGTATTGTTGCCAGGGGATGGAATTGGACCGGAAGTCACGACGTCCGCGCACCGTGTGTTAGAGGCAATCGCTAAGCGACATGGGCATGAGTTTCGCTTTCAAGAATGCAAGATCGGTGGGATAGCAATCGATTTGTATGGGGATCCTTTACCCGAAGAGACCGTCGCTGCTTGTAAAGCAAGTGACGCGGTGTTGCTCGGTGCGGTAGGTGGACCGAAATGGGACGATCCGAATGCCAAGACTCGGCCAGAGGCTGGTTTGCTGAAGATCCGCAAGGAACTTGGACTCTTCGCCAATCTTCGCCCCATCGTCACGTTCCCCGAATTGTTGGACTCCTCACCGCTGAAGCGATCGATTATTGAGGGAACCGATATTCTGTTTTTCCGGGAACTCACCGGCGGCTTGTACTTTGGTCCTTCCGGTTGTGACACACTACCTGATGGGCAGCAAAAGGCTTATAGCACTGCGGTTTACACGACATCGGAAGTCGAGCGGATCGTTCGCATGGCAGCGGATGCAGCTAGAACACGGCGCAAGAAGCTGACGATGGTGGACAAAGCGAACGTGCTGGAGGCTTCGCGATTGTGGCGTAGAGTCTCGGGCAAGATCATGCAAGAAGAGTATCCAGACTTGCAGTACGAAGTCGTGTTGGTTGACTCGATGGCGATGCACTTGCTCAGTCGTCCGACTTCGTTTGACGTTGTGGTAACGAGCAACATGTTCGGCGATATTTTGACCGACGAAGCTTCGATGTTGCCAGGTTCGTTAGGGATGCTTCCTAGTGCCTCGATCGGCAGTTCGGGGCCCGGTTTGTACGAGCCGATCCACGGCTCTGCACCTGATATTGCCGGCAAGGGTATCGCGAATCCACTCGCAACGATTCTTGCCGCTGCGATGTTGTGTCGACATTCGCTTGGGTTGCATACCGAAGCGGATGAAATTGAACGTGCGGTTCGCAAGGTGTTAGCACAAGGGCACCGAACGGCGGACTTGGTCGCCAAGGGGACTGCATCCTTGGGAACAGTAGCGATGACGGAGCGGGTTCTCGAAGCCCTTTAAGCAGGAGAGCTCAGCAATTGACAACCGAGCACGCCGAGAGACTGAAACTCTGTCCGCATTGTGCATTACTATGTGAGGTCGGCGAGCGAGTCCATTGGAACGCAGAGCATTGTCCAAAGCGGCTTGTCGCTTTGGAACGCATGGAGTTGCTCGTTCACAGGCAGCAGAGAGTGCTTGAGGAATGGTCGACTTATGCGGGGCAAACAGACTCAACGTTTGCGCAGAAGCCAGGGGCGCAGGAGATTGCACGAGCGAGAGAGTGGTTAAGCGGGGCCGACCGGGTGTTGGTAACTGGGCGAGTACGAAGTGTCGAAGTCGCCCGGCGAATGGTTGAAGCTGCAAGGATGTGGAAGGGTACGCTGGACGAATGGAACAGCGACGTTGCATTTGAGGCTGTACAAGCAGTTCAATCGCATGGGGCTTACACAGCATCGTTGGGTGAGATACGAGACCACAGCGATTTGATGTTGGTTGTCGGTTCGGATGCGATGCTTGACGCTACTCCCGGTTTGCCTTGGGCACTGAAACGTCCAGGGCAGGTGTGCCCAGGTGAGCGTGGCGTTGCTGGCGAGCATGGCAGACCCAGCGAGCATTGCCTTCCCCACGAGCAAGACAAGTCCAGTGAGGCCAGCACATCCAGCGATCATCGCACGCGTGTCTTGCTGTTAGGAAGTTGGAGTCAGCGAGGGATTGAGCAGTGGCAGAGTGCTGGTTTTGAAGTGTTGGCGATTGCAGTGGAACTTGAGGTACTGCCGAGGATGCTTAGTGTTGCGACGCGGGAGATCGACGCGGCGACTCGCAGTGTTCGGGGAAAAAAATCCTCGGCGAATAGCAGCAGCGAAGCCCAGGATAGCGGCGTGACGAGTCAGGTAGGGAGATGGTTGGAAGAATCGCAATACTTGAGTGTTATTTGGAATTTGCGCTGTACTGCTGTTCCCTATCGTGATTTGTGGATGGGAGAGATGATGCAGTGGATACTGCGTCGCAATGAAGAGCGTCGCGCGGTGGCTTTGGGATGGAACGATCAAGGAGGGGTATTGCAGCAGGTGAGTACTTGGCTGACGGGTTTTCCTGGGCGAGTCTCTTTTGCTACTGATTTTGCGAACTATGGGCCCCGAGAGTATTCGGTAGCGAGGTGGTTGGCAAAATATCGGGAGAGTCGTGGTGTGATTGTGTGGGTGGATGAGACGGCAGAGGATTTGCCAGAAGAGATTATCCGCAGTGGATGTCGAACGATTGCGATTGGATCGGCTGGTTGGGAGGGGATTGGATCCAAGCCAATGCAGCCTGGCGGAGGTAAGTCAGAGTTGCTGTGTTGGTTGCCGAGTTTGTTGCCAGGGGTGGGGGTAGCGGCGGAGATGTTTCGTGGGGATCAAACGATCTTGGCGAAGTTAGAGGCCGAGAGTACCCAGGGTAGGGCAGGCCAGGGTAGAGCGGGGCAGGGTAGGGCAGGCCAGGGAAGTGTAGCGGAGAGTGCAGCGGGTTGGGATCGCAGTGGGAGAGTACTATCCGTAGCCCAGTGGGTAGAGAGATTGGTGGGGGGATGATTACGAAGCTCAAGAATGTGCGGTTGGTCGACGGGATTAGCACATCGGCGAGGCCGACAACGTTGTGGATTGTCGACGAAGTGATTTCGCGCAAGCCCGAGGTGGAAGGTCGAGTCGATGCCGAGTACGACTTGGCAGGACATGTCGTGATGGCAGGTGGGATTGATTTGCACACGCACATTGGGGGTGGAAAAGTCAATTTAGCGCGGATGTTATTGGCCAAGCCTGGTAGAGGGGGTGGTGTGGGCTTGGGTGGTGCGAAAGGGGAGGGTAGGGGAGCGATAGAGAGGCCTTGGGTTGGCCCGTTGAGTTCGGTGGGCCCGTTGAGTTCGGTGGGCCCGTTGAGTTCGGTGGGCCCGTTGAGTTCGGTGGGCCCGTTGAGTTCACCTGTGCCGGGGACTTGGGAGACCGGTCGACGATATTTGCAGATGGGGTATACCACGTGCATAGAGCCAGCGATGTTGCCGGCGAATGCGAGGCAATCCCACGCGGAGATGCAGGACACACCTGGATTGGATACTGGTGGGTATGTTGTGTTGGGGAATGACCGGATGTTATTGCGGATGATTGCGCAGGGTGCCAGTCAGGAGCAGATCAATGCGTATGTGGGATGGATGGTCGCATCGAGTTCGGCTTTAGCGATCAAGGTGGTCAATGCGGGGGGGATAGATGCCTTTAAGTTCAATCAGAGGCGATTGGACGTGGACGAGTATCATCCGCAGTGGCCATTGACGCCGCGAGACATATTGCGGACTTTATCTCGAGCGGCGGAAGAGTTAGGGTTAGCGCACCCTTTGCATGTTCATTGCAGCAATTTGGGGGTGGCTGGCAACATCGAGTCGACGTTAGCGACTTTGGATGCGGTGGAGGGGCGAAGGATCCATTTGACCCATGCGCAGTTTCATTGTTATGGCGATCAGGGGCCATATGGTTTTAGTTCTGCGGCGGAGCGATTAGCGGAGCGAGTGAATCGATCGAGTCAGATCACGTTGGATGTTGGGCAAGTTTTATTTGGGCAGACGATCACGTTGTCGGCGGACACGATGCATCAGTTTGGGAATCGCAAGTTAGCCAGTCCGCGTCAGGGGATTTTTCAAGATTTGGAGTGTCAGGCTGGGTGTGGTGCTTTACCGTTTCGGTATCGGGAGAGTCAGTACGTACATGGTTTGCAATGGACGATAGGTTTGGAGTTGTTTTTGCGGGTGCAGGATGCGAGTCGAATCTTTTTGACGACGGATCATCCGAATGGTGGTCCGTTTACTGGGTATCCTCATTTGATACGGTTATTGATGGATTACGACTTTAGGATGTCGATATTTGAGCGGTTGCATCCGGAGGTACGTCGGGTCAGTCGTTTGGGGGAGCTCAAGCGGGAGTATCGGTTGGACGAGGTTGCCGCGATGACCCGTTTGGGGCCAGCGCGAGCGTTGGGGTTGCATGGGCGAGGCCATTTGATGGAGGGAGCGGTGGCTGATTTGGTGGTTTATCGGGATTCAAGCAATGCGGAAGAGATGTTAGGCGAGCCACGGATGGTATTCAAGCGAGGGAGGTTAGTGGTACGAGATGGAGAAGTATTAGGGTGGATACCGAAGCGAGTGTTGGTATCGGAGTTTTCGGGACGGGAGACGATGTCGGGGTGGGGGCGTGAGCGGGGGAATCGGGAGGAGTGGGAGAAGCAATATGGGTACAATCCTGGGTTGACGATAGTTCGATGGGACGACTTGCGTCAGGAGGGGATTGAGGTGGAGCGAGCGGGTTGGCAGGATTAGCTTAAATTCTTGAGGCCTCCGGTGATAGGGCTTTAAAGAGTCAGGAAACTGGGCTAAAATAAGTGAACTTGGAGCGAGAAATCGGTGTCGATTGCCGATAAGCTTGCGTCAGGTTTTGCACCCATAGCTCAATTGGATAGAGCATCGGTCTACGGAACCGAAGGTTTCTGGTTCGAATCCAGATGGGTGTACTAAAAATATCTTCAAAACACCGCTAAGGGCCATCATGGCCCTTTTTTATTGGTTTCTTGGTCGGATTGGTAGTGTAATGGATAGCCGGCCATGTCTATTCCGTGGGCGGATCGTCTCACGCAAAGAAACCAAGACGCGGAGAGCCGATGGCTCTAGAGAGTTGAATAGAGAAAGTGGAAAGTAGAGATGGGGACCAATAGCTCTGCGGTCTTCTTTACCTCGTGGCGTGTTTCCCCGTAGCCACCGCTCGCCAGACGGTGGGGAGAGCCAATGGCTCTCAGAGAGTTGAATAGAGAAAGTGGAAAGTAGAGATGGGGACCAATAGCTCTGCGGTCTTCTTTACCTCGTGGCGTGTTTCCCCGTAGCCACCGCTCGCCAGACGGTGG
>JBEICB010000116.1:0-15034 GCA_040373655.1 Pirellula sp.
CCATCAATGGCGAAGACTCCCCAACCCCATCCTGCCCATCCACGAGCAAGTCTTTTGGTAAAGCATCTCGCAGCTTCGGTACATCCTCTTGTTTATCTCTCTGCTTGTCCTCCAATGCACTCACTTCACCAACACCCCCAACTTGCATCCCTCGCGACTCTTCTCCCTTCTGAAGTTCCCCCGCCGCGGCCTTTGCAATCTCCGGCCCAGGCTGTGCAATCTCCGGCCCAGGCTGTGCAATCTCCGGCCCAGGCTGTGCAACCACCGGCACCTGCTGCGTCACCGCACTCTTCCCGCCAAACGACTTGAGAAATGCCACGAAACCCAAAAAAGCCACCAAACAACCACTCAATCCCACCAATCCCAATATCAACCACTGCCGCCTTGCCGACGCCTCTGGACTTTGCCAAGCCGACGGAGGCATCGCTTGCGAAGAAACTTCATATCCCCCATCTACATAACTACCTCCTACCTCCCCCCCAAACTTCTCGCGCTCCCGACCCATCGTTTCCAACACCGGCCCCTGAACCAATCGCTCCGACCCCCCACTCGCCATATTCTCCAACGCACGATCCAACTGATCGATATCCCAATCCCCCGCATCCGCCTTCGTAATCGCTTCGGAATTAACCGTCCCAACATGACGCTCCTTGCCCCCACGATCCCCGTTCCCCGCACTGACATTTCCAGGGTTCCATGGCACCTCGCCAGTCCTCACAACGTGGATGGCACTCTTGCACTTCGGACAAGGAACCGTACGACCAACCAACTCCACCTGACGAACCACTAGTTTGGTTGAACAAGTCGGACATAAAATTCGAAATGGTTCCACGTTGCCCTCCTCATTCCAGTCGTTCGTTTGGTCGCTAATCGTTCTAACTTCCACTAACCCACCTGACCAAACTCAACTAACCTCGCCCCCCTCATTCTAGGTGCTTGACGCACCAAAGTGCAAAGCCATTTCCTCATTCCAAAAGAACTTGCTAACCTATCGGTATGTCTGAACAATATTCCGTGCCCCCCCGAAAAAAAGTCGAGAATCTTCCCCACTCTACCTTCGACCTAGTCGTCATCGGGGGGGGGATCGCCGGCTGCGCAATCGCCTGGGAAGCCATACGCCGACAACGCTCCGTCGCAATGGTCGACTTTCCACTCCCAAATAGCTCCTCCCGTGTCGCCGCTGGCCTCGTTACCCCTATCACCGGAAACCGCCTGGCCTCCTCCTGGGAATTCGACGCTTTCTTTCCTCGCGCTGACGACTTGTACCAATTCGCTCAATCTCATACGCGTCAATACTTTTGGTCCAAAAAACCCGCTCTGCGAATCTTTCTCAACTCCGAAGAATCAGAACGCTTTAACTCGAAATGGTCCGCTGACCACCGCGGTGTGATTCAAGCAACCCGCTTCAGTTCAGATCAGTTCCCTGATCTGCATGCACCTTGGGGCGGATTCTCCATGCAACCCGCCGCACGACTAAATACACAATGCTACTTACAAGCCACCCACGAGTACCTGCAAAGCCACCGCGCACTGTTTATGCACCAACTGATCCTTCCAGACGATTTGCAACCCTCTCCGTCAGGTTTTCTTATTCCTGCGCTGAATCTCAAAACAAAATTTGCCTGCCTCGCTTTAGGTACCAGCGCTCTGAAACAAAATTGGTTCCCGCCCCTGAATCTACACCCCGCTCGCGGAGATATCCTCAAAATCATCCCTCCACCGAACAGTACCCTTGCCAATATCGACACCGTAATCCACAAAGATGCCTGGTTCGTTCCCCTCGAAGACGGTACCGCATTGCTCGGCGCTACCTACGATCGACATTCAAAAGATACCGATCCATCCTCCCCATGCGGCATCATAGCCAAAGAACAACTAATCGGCCGACTTGCCTCTTGGTTTCCTCCAAACATACAGTCGCTCTGCAACCCACCCGAAATCATCGATCAACGCGCTGCAATTCGCCCCGCTAGCTACGATAGACACCCTCTAATCGGCCCACATCCCGATCATCCCAAACTCATCTGCCTCAACGGCCTCGGCTCCAAAGGTAGCCTCTTAGCACCTAAACTTGCCTCCACACTTTGGGATTGGCTCGAATCCCAATCGCAAATACAAAAATCACTACTCTGGAACCGCCGAAACTCGAACTCCTAAACCATGTCGCACTCCTGGACCGATACCCACGCACACCTGACCGACCCAGATCTGCTCCCCCAAGCAGACGCTACTCTAACGCTCGCAAAACAATTCAATGTTCAGCGCATCCTCTGCGTCAGCGTCGATGCACACTCGATCCCACCAATGCTTCCTCTACTCGAACATGCCAATGTCTTCGGCTCGGTTGGAATTCACCCAAATTACTCGCACCAAGAATCCAGTTCGGATTGGACTGAAATCGAAAAACTGTTCGATCATCCCAAAGTTTGCGCATTAGGAGAAACCGGCCTAGATAACTACTGGAAAGACTCACCTTGGGATACCCAACTCGCCAATTTCAAACGTCACCTCAAGTGCAGTCGCGATACCGGCCTGCCCGTAATCATCCACTCTCGAAATTGCGATGATGAAATGCTCTCCGTCCTTAAGAACGAGTTTCATCATGGACCTATCCGAGGGGTCATGCACTCTTTCTGCGCATCCCTCGAACACGCCCTCGAATACATCAACATGGGACTGTATATCAGCTTCTCCGGTATGCTCACCTACAAGAAAAACGACTTGCTTCGCGATACCGCCCGACAAATTCCCATCGACCGATTGCTCGTCGAAACAGACGCACCCTACCTTACCCCTGAACCGAAACGCTCCACTCGCCCAAACCAACCCGCCTTCGTCACTCACACCGGCCATGTACTAGCCGAACTGCACGCAATGTCTGATGAACAAATGGCCCAGCAAACAACGAATAATGCTCTCCAATTATTTCAACGCATGTCCTAAATCAACTGCCAAAGCACAACTCAATCCCCTGCAGCTATCAGCCCCGCAACGTACCCACCCTTGAATCCAGCGTCAATGTTGACCACCGTGACATTCGCTGCGCAACTATTTAGCATGCTCAATAAAGCTGCCACTCCTCCCAAATTAGCCCCATAACCAACACTCGTCGGTACCGCAATCACCGGACAAGCCACATGCCCCGCCAATGCACTCGGCAACGCCGCCTCCATCCCAGCAACACAAACCACCACCTTACACCGCTGCAATAAAGGCACCTTGCTCAATAACCGATAAGGCCCAGCAACCCCCACGTCCTGAATCAACTCCGTGGCTATGCCCATCCAAGCCAATGTCTCCATCGCTTCCAACGCTACCGACTCATCAGTCGTTCCCGCAGTAACCACTCCAACCAATGCCTTACTCACCACATCTTCCGGCGCAGTCGGAACTCTCTCCCGATGCACCCGCAACGTACTCGCTAAATGATTCCAACGCGTCCAAGCAAACGAATCAGCCAACACTCGAACTTGCCCCGGCAATACTCGAGTCACCAATATCTCGTCGGCGTTTCCAAGCAATTTCTCCACCACCCGCTGTATCGAAGCCGTTGACTTACCCTGTCCATACACCACCTCCGGATATCCCGTCCTGCGAACCCGATCCGTGTCAGGCGTTAAATTCCCCTCCGTCTCTATCGCCAACCCCAACAACCTCTGCCCCAACTCCAAACCACTACAATCCCCAGCTTGATACCGCTTCCACCATTCTTCCATCCGCGAATCTGACATCTTACTCCCACTCCACCCAATTAAAAAAAGCTGTGCTCCAAGCGGTAAGGCTCTAAGCAATCAAGCCACCACCAACGGAGCCAACACTCTGCTTGCGCAATACCTGTAGCATCAATACAATCCCCTTCGCCAATTCCAATCGACTCATCCCTCCATGCTCCCGCCCTTCCTCTCGTACTTGCTCAATCGTCAAAGGAAAATGTGCGAATCCAACACGGCAACTCATCCCCCGCTGCTGATGCCAATGCTGGGTAAAGTAAAAGATCGCGTTGCACAAATAAGTCCCAGCATGATACGAAATCGAAACTGGTATCGACTCGCTACTTAACACGTCGACCATCGAATCCAACGGAAACTGACTCTGATAAGCAGCAGGACCATCATTCTCCAATGGCCCATACATTCTTCCTGAATTATAGGTTACACCGGCTATGTTGACCGCTAACGCTTCTAAATGAATATCCTGTGCAGAGGGTGACTGCCCCAAATGAAGCACCGCGTCATACCCCCCCTCTAAATCCTTAAACAGCCGCTCCCGCAACTTTCCCAAATCCACTGGATACCTCCGAGTCGTAACACCGGATGGTACTCCCCAACACTTGAGCATCTCCGATAAAGCCTCCCAGCTCGAATTCGTCGTCCAACGATCATAAGGCTCAAAGGCCGTCACTAAGATTTTCAAGGTCGCATAACCCCCTACCCTATTTCGCCAATGCTCGTAATTTTTTCAATGCACCCTCAACCAATGCACGCTGCTCAATCAAATCACTCAAAGCCGCTCGTTCCTTCTCTATAATCTCTGGTGGCGCCTTACCAACAAATGCCTCATTGCCTAACCGAGATTCCTTCCCCTGTATCTGCTTGGACAAATTCTCGAGTTGCTTCTCGTTCCGTGTGATCTCAGCTGCCACATCCAAAAATTGACCCAAATCAACATACACATCCATTCCTTCAATCGGAACATGCGCATGAACCTCAGGAATCGCTATCTGCGGCCCCCAAGCAACCCCCTTCGCACCTGCCATGCTCTCTAAAAATGCTGCCATCGGTCGCAAATCCCTCTCCACCCCCTCTGCACAACGTACCGCAAACTCAACTCGCTGCTTCGGTGCAATGTTCTGTCGCGATCGAATCTCTCGTATCGCCCCCATCAATGATGCAAACTGCTTAAATTGCTGCTCGACATCACGACGAACCAACGACGCATCCACCTTCGGCCACTGAGCTTGTATCAACCAACGCGACGCCATTGAATCACTGAACAAGTCCCTCTGCATCGTAAACTTGCCCAACTCTTGCCATATCGCTTCGGTCACAAATGGCATGATCGGATGCAATAATCGCAACATCTGATCCAAACAATGCGCTAATACTCGCTGCACTAATGGCCTAGCTACCGGATCCTGCATCCGAGGCTTGGCCATCTCCACATAATAAGAACAAAAATCATCCCAAGCGAAATCATAAATCACTCGCGCCGCCTCAGCATAACCGTAACGATCAAACTCACGATCCATCGCCTGCGTTACAGTCGCCAAACGAGACAAGATCCATTGATCCTCCAAAGGCAATGCACCCAAATCCAAATTCCCCCGCTCAAAACCCTGCAAGTTCATCATCGCAAATCGCGATGCATTCCATAACTTGTTCACGAAGTTTCTAGCCACTTCAAATCGCTCACTGACCACCGGAGCACGCGGCAAAGCCTTGTCCTCCTGCGACTCCGCCCACTGAGTCGAAAATGGCTTTTTGCACTTGTCGCAGACTATGCGATGCTTCGTCCGATTCTCCTTCGTCTGATTGACCAACGCCTGACAATGAGGACACTCGTACTGAACAGGCATCCGAACATCCTGAGTCTCCGTCGTCAACCAAGCCAAGCCAAACCGCAATGCATCCGCACCAAACTTGTCTATCACGTCAATAGGATCCACACCATTGCCCTTGCTCTTCGACATCGTTTCACCAAACGCATCGAGAATCTTGGGATGGATGTACACCTCCTTGAACGGTACCTCCCCAACGTTGTTTAACCCCATCAAAACCATCCGAGCCACCCACAAAGTGATAATATCCCGCGAGGTAATCAAAGCGCTCGTCGGATAGAAGTACTTCAACTCCTCCGTCGCCTCAGGCCAACCCAACGTCGAATGCGGCCAAAGAGCCGAAGAAAACCAAGTATCTAACACGTCATCCTGGCGAATAAAACCATCGGCTTCGATGTCTCGCTCTAGCCCCGGAGCGTCCTCCCGAATACAGATGTGCACCACCCCTCCCTCTTTCTGACTATCTCCCCCGCTTCCTATCTCCACCTCTTCCATAGCAGATTCGTAAGAGACAGAGACCTGACCCTGTCGAACCGCAGACGACTCACGCCACTGCTCCAAAATTGCCAAAGCCTCTGGCTCTTTGGCGAAAGCTCGACTCCAGATCGGAATCTGATGCCCCCACCACAACTGTCGCCCAACCGGCCAATCACGCTTTTCACTCAGCCAGTCAACGTAACCAGTCGCATACCGCTCCGGATAAATCTTCACTCGCCCATCCTGTACCGCGTCAATCGCAGACTGCGCTAACCGATCCATCGCAACAAACCACTGATCTGCTAAGAAAGGCTCAATCGGGGTCTTGCTGCGATCGCTATGCTTTAACTCGATACGACGCTCCTCAACCCGCTCCAAAAATCCTAGAGTGTCCATCGTCGCCACAACGCGCTCACGCCCCTGCGACATCGTCAGTCCCACAAACTCACTCGCCGCAACTCCCACGTTCGCATTAAGCGTCCCATCCATGTTCATAATACTGATCATGGGTAACCCACAACGCTTCGCTACTTCATAGTCATTCGGATCATGAGCCGGTGTAATCTTGACACACCCCGATCCCAACTCTGGCTTCGCCCAACTATCACAAACCAAAGGAATCTCACGGTCCGCAATTGGCAAGCGTACCTTGCGACCCTTGCTAGCCATCTTTGCCAACGTCTCCAGCAATGGAAGCACCTCACGTTGACGATCCTTGAGCTCCTCGAACTGCTTTACGTACTCCTCGCGATCCTTCGTAGAAGCCTCCGCAATCTTCTCTTGCAACGCGCGAACCGCTTTCGCAAACGCCGACGCAGGATCCGGATGCACCGCAACAGCCGTATCACCCAACATCGTCTCCGGTCGCGTCGTCGCTACCACTACATAGGACGGTTCACCATCCTGCGGGTCGACAATCGGGTAACGGAAATGCCAAAAATTACCATCAACACCCTCCGTCGTCACCTCGTCATCACTGACCGCAGTCTGTAGATACGTATCCCAATTCACCAACCGCTTGCCACGGTAAATCAACCCCTTCGCAAACAAATCAAAAAATGTCGCACGCACTGCCTTCGCACAAGTCGCATCCAACGTGAAACGAGTCCGACGCCAATCACAAGAGCAACCCATCCTCTTGAGCTGACCGAGTATTCTCGCTTCGTACTGGTCCTTCCACTCCCAAATCCGCTCCACCAATTTCTCACGCCCCAAATCATGACGCGTCTTACCCTCCAACTCTCGCAGTCGCCGCTCCACCACCGCCTGCGTCGCAATGCCCGCATGATCCGTCCCCGGCATCCACAAAGCGACCTCTCCCATCATGCGGTGCTTGCGTATCTGAATGTCCTGCAACGTGTTGTTCAAGGCATGCCCAAGATGCAATGCGCCAGTTACGTTCGGTGGAGGTATCACAATCGTATAAGGACGCTTCGCCTTATCGATGTCGGCGTTAAAACAACCAGCCTCAATCCACTGCTGGTAGATGCGATCCGAAGCGTCCACAAAATCAAACCTGTTCGGGATCTGTACCGCTCCTGCCGCCCCCTGCTCACCCGCCGATTCTTTTGTCATCGCTGCTTCTCAACCACTTCCTAACCACCAAATGCATCTTCTTGCCAAATACGTAGCTGACATTGTGAAAAAACCGGGTCAGGACGCAAGTCCAACCCGGTTCTCTATGTCGCTGTTTTTGATGCTTGTAGCTGTTTTTCACGGGTCTAACCGATTTTAACCGAAACAGACCGCAGCATTCGGAAACCTCAAGCCACCCTTCGAAAAGCACCCGAGGTGTAAAACGACTCCACTCCCTCGACAACCGCATCCTGCTCCGCTGCCGTCAACTCCGGATAGACAGGCAAGTGCAAAATCTCCCTAGCCGCCCCCTCAGTGTGAGGTAAACAACCCAAACTATACCCCAAATCCGAAAAACACTCCTGCATGTGCAATGGCACCGGATAATAAACTTCACACCCAATCCCACGCTGCTGCAAATGCGCTTTGAGCGAGTCTCGACGTCCATAAGGAACCCGTATCCCATACTGATTCCAAACATGCTTCGCCTTCGGATGCTTGATCGGTAACTGCACAGTGTCCGTCAAGCGACTCGATTCAAATAACTCTCGGTACCGCTGAGCATGCGCCTCTCTCGCTTGTACGTACGATCCTAAATGCTTGATCTTCACAGCTAATATCGCCGCTTGGATCGTATCAAGTCGACTGTTGATACCCAATAACTTGTGATAGTACCGAGGCTGCATTCCGTGAGAAGCAAGCAACCGTAATTTGGACGCCAATGCATCATCATGACATACCAACATCCCTCCATCACCCATCCCACCCAAGTTCTTCGTAGGATAAAAACTCAGACATCCCATAGCTCCCCAAGACCCCGCAGGCCGATCGTCCCAGGCCGCTCCGATCGCTTGCGCTGCATCCTCTATCACCACCAACTCATGCCGCTTAGCAATCTCGCAAATGCGATCCATCGCAGCGCACTGCCCAAATAAATGAACTGGAATTATCGCCCTAGTCCTCGATGTTATGCTCTGCTCGACACTCTCCGGATCCAAATTATATGTCAACGGATCTATATCCACAAAAACAGGCTCAGCTCCCAACCGAGCTACCGCACTGGCCGTAGCAAAAAAAGTAAAACTCGGAACAATCACCTCGTCCCCAGGCTCAATGTCTAAAGCCATCAACGCTAATAAAAGCGCGTCACTCCCCGATGCACAGCCAATCGCATGCGCCGTCTGACACTCCTCACTGACTCGCTGCTCTAACTGAGCTACCTCCGGACCATGCAAAAATCGCCCACTGTCAACCACCCGTTCAATCGCTTCCATGAACTCTCGCTTCAACGGATGATTGCCCCTACCAACATCCAACATCGGTACCGACGTCGGTAATGCCAATGGCTGGCTCGCCTGCATAGATACGCACTCCTGCTTGGTCAAGACTTCCTGCCTGGACACTGCTTGAGGACCTGCAATCGATTTTCCTTGTTGCTCTGACATTCCAACCCCCCATCCTTGGTGTTTCGAGACTCCACGAGCGTCCCCTAACCTAACCCATTCGACTCGATAACGTCAAGCTCACTGAACGGGCTCCCCAAACCGAAACTCTAACATCAGGGGTAACCGATCGAATCCCGAATTGCCAGCATAACCACCCTCAATCCCCAAAATCAAACGACCATCACGATAACTCGCTGTAACCCACCCCACCGGGTTCCCCCCCTCGACCATCACCCCCATTTCCGCTAGATCAATCCACGCGATAGGCTTGATAGACGAAGGATGCTTCTTGCCCTCATAAACACTCCTCATTTCATTCGGGTCCATCACCCAAAACCCCTGTCTATACCCCTCCGCATGATACCCCTTATTCGCGTTCAGAGGATCCCGATAACTCACCCCTGTCCTCGTGTCTTTATGCTCTGCGTTCCCATACCAAACGTGCCCTACCGACCTACGCGCCGAAAAAATCACAGCACCCGCTCCCTCAATCTCAATCCATGCTGCCCCACGAACCGAAGTGACATTGTCCCACCCCTGCATCGCACTGCGCCCAGGATCATAACTCAAAATCGGTAAAGCCTTTTGCGACTTCCCGGCCGCCACCTCCCGATCAAACGTTACACCATATAAACTCGGTCCCGCAGATGATTTTTGCGACCCTGGCGTACCACACAGCCCCACCAGATAATCCACCTTCATCCATGAAGGTGGCCTACAGATGTATCCCGCTACCTTGTTGTGATGATACAAATCAGAAATCCCCATTACCCCCTCTCCTCGCAATGTATAGCAGCCGTACATCTTCCTATCCCGATCTACGAAGACCTGACTAGGAAAATCTTCCCCACTCACCGCATAGTAAGACTTAAACGTTAAAAAAGTCCCTCTATCTGTTTCCAAAAAACCGTACTGATGAACTCCACTCTTATCAACTACGTTCTGTGGTGCACCAAACTCCCGCCACTCCACCAATCTGGCCCGAGGCACCGCTCGTACCTCACGCGTCACGACGGGCTCAGGTACATGCAACACCCCATAAGCCCGATATTCCTTCGGATGACACTTTAGATAAACATGCATTCCATCCGCCGACTGCTCGTGCGTCGCGTAACTCCCCGAAAAAGTATGCGGATGAGCCACCTCCGGTGGCACCCACACACCGCGAAACGCTTTCTGAAAATCGTCCCTACCGAGCACCCTTAATTGTCTACCCCCAACTTGTTTATTGCCGCCCCCCTCAGCCCTCTGCTCGACACTGCTGACCTGCCCCCAAACCAAACCACTCCCCAATTGCCAAGAAAACATACATAAAAGAATCAACACGCTGCGATGTTGCATTAAGATCACCCTGCTATCTCCTTGCGGCCATAAATTTCTTTCAGGATCATGCAATACTGGTTTCTCATTTGCCGCATTATCCCGTACCCACCATAGAAATGCATACCCCAAAACATTCAAGATTCTTACCGATACAATAGCCTAGGATCAGCGATCAGCCAAACGGATCGCACGGACTCTACGCTCGGCTACACAAAACAGATACCTAATCCTCCAGCAATCAACCATGCCTTTCTCCCACCGACCGAATTGGCTGCAATACTTATCTAGAAAATTCGAAGCAGCATCAGGTCATTTTGGTAGTTGGACTATTCAGTCCGAAAACACGTCCCGCAGTTTTATTTCCTATGGATCAACTCACGAACGACTTCGCTTCTCACGCCTCTACCTGCAAGCCACCTCTACACGCCAAAAGTTCTCCTTGAAACACCCCCAACCCGAATACGATCGACTGCTGCAACAGACAAAACTCTTCGGGCTTACCGTACTAACCTCCAAACCTCGCCAAGCAATTGCCGCACATGTCCTCCAAATTCCAAAGTTCGTTCCCCTGCAAATCGTCATCCCTCCAGATCTAAACGAGTTCATCCATCAACTTCCCAGCGACAGACGACAACTTCTCAGACGCCTCGCCGCTAGTCCACTCCGCGCGGAATTCTCAAAGTCACTAGCCTTTATCACCCAGTTCTATCGAACGTTTCACTTACCTACGATTCGAAATGCTCACGGAGCTGAAGGATTCGTCATTACTCCCAAAAACATCAAGCGAGAAATCCTCGAACACAACGCTGAATTTCTTCAGATATTTCATGGCGATCAATGCATCGCAGCAGGACTGTGCAAACAAACCGGCCACACGTACAGGCTTCTTAAAACCGGATGGCTTCATGGCTCAAAATCAATCCTAAAAGAAGGTGTCCAAGCTTTCCGGATCTGGACCGCTATCCAACGAGCAAACGAACTTGGGTGCTCAATCCTCGACCTCGGCAGTTCCCCACCGTTTCTCAACGACGGTGTCTTTCACTACAAAATGCGATGGAATGCATCTATACCCAACGAATTCGGACAATTCGGCTCTCACTCACTGCTGATTGATCCAAGCCACCCAGATGTACAGTCCTTCTTTACACGACAACCTACGATCATCATCGATCGAGAGGGAATACTCGGCGTTTGCTCAACCTCTCACCCTGCCTCGCTAAACATCAAGCCCGCACTCCGACAATCAATCAATCGGTTCTGGCGACTGGCGTCCCCCTTAGAAGCACACCATAAGAATCTAGAACTCTCACCCACTCCGAAAATCAACTCTGGCTGGTTCATTGAAGAACCTTGGGAGTAACCTCATGAACTATCTGACCAATTACCCTCGCCACATTGCGGACTCGTGGCTCTTGTATCAATGTAACGTGGTTTCCTGGAACAACCTCCACCCGCGGAGTCCCCTCAACTCTTGACTCCCAACCTAACGCTCCAAAGACAGGTCTCGTCAAACTCTGTGTCCTCGCACGCACAACGGTCAACTTTCCTCGATACTCACAGATCTCCTCATCCACCTTCCGATACACTACTGCCGCACGATACTGCTGTCCATATAGTGACTCTCTCGGCGCATTCATATCGTTCTCTAACTTCCAAACTCCTCGACGCATCTTCTTTACCAATTCCAGACGCCATTCCCTCACACTCATACCCATTGCATCACTCCATATCCAGAAAGGAAAGTTCAATGCTCTACGCCACCATCGACTCACCCAACTCCCCCAGCCCGACTCGGCCCCAACATCTCTTAGTACCGTATCAATCAAAACGAGGTGAGCGATCAATCTACCACGCGACTGCAATCGCCTCGCCAATTCATACCCTAGTAATCCCCCCCACGAATACCCCACAATCACCAGCGACGAACCTTGCCATTCAGAATTCAATTGCCCCAACGAATCCAAAAACAACTCGGCAAATCTTCCTACAGTACATTCTTCATCTGGGCCTAAACGTAATCGCCCAGACTCGATAACCGAAAGCCCAGTACCCTTCGGTACTAGTCCACCCCCTTGCAATACTCCAACTAAACCCGAAAACTCCTCCGCATCCCCTGCAATCGAAGTCACCAATACCAAATGCGGACACCCTGCCTCCGGCAACTGTATCACCCGTTGTAACTCAGCCCCCGACGCTTGCTCAATCACACCTACCAAGTCTCCAACCGTCTCGCATCTCAGAACATCCTCATAAGTCAACCGCTTCCCAAACTCCTTCGCAACTTCAATCCCAAGCTCCAAAGATCGTAGTGAGTCAATCCCCAAGCTCTCCACCGTCGTGGATGGCTCCAAAACCCTCTGTGTAAACCTCGATAACATCCCGATGATCGAATCCCCACCGTCACGACTCTCTACCTCTCGCACTCGATTCTGAATCCACTCCCGTAACTCCATTCTCAGTGCCATCCGATCCACTTTCCCCGTCCTCGTCCTCGGATATTCGTGCACCAATCGAATCTCCGAAGGCATCGCAACCTTCGGTAACCTCCCCTCCAATCCCCGTCGTAAGATGCTCGCCGTCTGCCCAACAGTTGTTTGGACCCAAGCAGCAATCATGGGCTCTCGGTCCGGGAACTCAATAAACTGAACTACCGCTCCCATCACCCCCGGTAAACTCTTTAACTCCTCCTCGACCCTACTAAGAGAAACCTTCTGGCCGCGAACCTTCACGACCGAATCACTACGCCCCGCAAAATACAAACACCCTCCGCTATCCATATACCCCAAATCCGAAGAAACAAACCGTACCCCATCATCCGAAGTCTCAAAACAAGCCTCTTTCGATCCTCTCACAGGCCAATACCCCTCCGCCAACCTCCTTGATCGAATTGTGATTCGACCGGTCTGACCCTCCGATACCATTTGACCATTTTCATCGATCAGTTCCACGTTCCTTCCAAGCACCGGATAACCGATCGGCAAAGGACTCAACACCTCACCTTCATGCCCAATAAAGTACTGCGCGTAAGTCCTTGTCTCAGTAGAAGCCATTGCGTTCTGTAACATAGCTCCAGGAAATGTCCGCTCACGAAACAGCGCAACGTCGCTCATGTGCAACGCCTCGCCACCAACACTTAGTACTCGTAACGTCGGCCAATTCCTGCCGATCGGAAACTTCTGCATCACCCCGCGCATCAACGTTGTCGACATAGTTGATATCGTGATGCCAGATCGCACCAACCATTGCGCTAAATCTTCCGGAACACCAGCAGATAACACGCGTATCCAACAACTAGCACCACTACACAACGCTAAAAATGTTGGTGCCAAAAATGCACTAAAACTTGGTGAGAAAAGCAGGTCTAGCCGATCCTCTGGACAAACCCCTAAGTCGTTTATCTGTCGGACAACGTCCAATACGATGAAGGAATGCCCCATCATCACTCCCTGCGCTCGCCCCGTCGAACCCGAAGTAAAAAACAAAAATGCTGGACAATCCATGTCTGCTACCTCACGGCTAGACACCAACCCCGCATCTACCTCCCCATGCCCCAAAAACAACTCCTCCATATGAACCACATCGCAACTACCGCCATGTCCCCTTCGATACTCGTCCCACCTTCCTCGATCGCCAGCCGACAACACCAAAAGCAATCGCTCCGCCGGCGCTAAACGATCATGAACCTCAACTGGACTCTCCGTGGGACTAATCAAACAACAAGTCGCTCCCAATCGCAAAACTCCAAGCACCGTTGCGATACTCCCCCAGTCATTCTCAGAGACAATTCCAACGATATCCCGACACCTTACCCCCGCTCTACTCAACCTATTAGCAGCCTTCCACGAAGCCCGCTGCAACTCGGCATAAGTCAACGATCGCGTACCGACTACCGCTGTCCGATTCGGATGACGCTCCACAGTCTTATCAAACAATTGATGCAGTCGACCAGATCTTGAATAAAGATCAAACTCCCCTTGTGTTACTCCTCGAAACGAATCGTCATTCAGCGTCCCCCAATTCGGCACCCCCACCGAACGAGGTATCTCCTCCCGAGAGTACATCTGCGCATCTTTCTACAAAATCTAAACTTCAATCAGCACCTTAAACAAGTCGTCAAAACGCCTTCCGCCTCCACACCTGGTCCACTCGCAACTCTTCAAACCCACTCGCGATTAAGTTGCGATGACTCTGCCCATTGTATTGAGTCCAAGTAAAAATCGCTCTGCAACCTATCGATTTTGCGTGGGCGATCCGCAACTGAATCATAGCTTCATGCAAACCGCGATTTCGGTACTCCTTCCCCGTTACTCCCGCCGCCAACACCGCTACCCCGTCCGTAAGATAAAGCATTCCCAGTGCCACCGGTAAACATCCGCTACCCTTATCTGCTTTAAACGCACACCAAGTAAGAAACTCAGGTTGCTCGAACAACTGCATCATGTTCCGCTTGGCACCCTCATGATTCCCTCGCGGAGCTTCAAAACCTTCAAGATACAAATCCAAAACTCGATCCAATTCCTCCAATTGAGGCTGTCTTATCGCCACCCGAACTTCTCGCTCCCGTAGGAAACCATCCTGCCCATCCCCCGGTAAACACTCCCTCCTACCTCGTTCCAAATAAGATTGCTCGCATTCGAGCGATAACCCCAGTCGAACA
>JBEICB010000124.1:0-13898 GCA_040373655.1 Pirellula sp.
GCTGCTTTTGCTGCGTTGCAAATGGCGGATTTGCCCGAAGCTCAACGATGGTCTGAAGCTTTTGCGAAGCAGTTTCCTGGCAATGAACTTGCATTAGATGTCAATTATGTTCGCGCTGAAGCACTGTTGCAGCAAGGACAACACGAACCGGCCTCGCAAGCGTTCCTAGAACTTGTTAATGCTGCGAAAGACCATCCATCTCGCGACGCTTGGGAAGTTCGCGGAATCACCGCTCAGTATCTTGCTGCACAGCCAGAAAAAGCCATTGAACGGGCTGACGCTTTGCTAAAGTCAAAGCTAGAACCGCCGATGCTTGCGGAAGTTTTGTTCCTCAAAGGCGCTTCGCTACTACGATCTTCCAAACCTCAAGAAGCAATCGTCGCCTTGGAACAGTCTTTAAAAACGAGCACGCAATGGGGCCAAGCGGATGAAGTTCTGCTGGTGCTCGCACAAGCTTTTGAAGCAAACCAAAATAAGGCAAAAGCAAAGGAAAGCTTAGAGAGACTCCTGAAAGACTATCCAAAGTCGCGGTTCAAAGGGCAAGCGGAGTTTCGTCTAGGGCAACTCTCCGCACAACTTGGGAATCCACAAGCCGCGATTGTTTGGTACGAAAAACTTCTGTCCGGAGATGCTGATTCGAACCTCAAAGACTTTGCAAAATTCGACCTGGCTTACCTTCGTATTCAAGAAGGCTCGATTGAACTCGCGAAGAAGTCCCTCGACGATATTATCGCAAGTTCTAAAAATGTTGGACTAGTTCATGAAGCGACAATCGCCAACGCGATCTGCTTGCGCGAATTGAAACAGCAAGATGCATCGATCAACCTACTGACCAAATTGATTACGAGCAATCTGTCGAAAGCTACTCAGGCAAAGGCTCTGTACGAACTTGGCGTAGCCAATGCGCAAAGTCAGAAGTACGCCGAAGCAGTCGCTACCTTTGATCGTCTGGAGCGTGAGTCACCGGACTATGCTTTGATGGATCGAGTACTCTTTGAACGCGCTTGGGCTCATAAAGAAATTGGTGACATGACCAAGGCGAATCAAGACTTTCAAAAGCTTGCGGAACGTTTTCCAGAGAGCTCTCTAGCTGCTGAGTCCTACTTTCATGTAGGCCAAGCTGAGTTTGAAAATGCCTCGTTCGATTCGGCAGTGAAAGCCTACAGCGTTGCAGCCAAGAACACGTCGAACAAAGAGTTGCAGGAGAAGTCAACCTATAAGATTGGTCTAGCACTTTTTCAACTTGGAAATTTCGATGCTGCGAGCAAGCAGTTCGCTCGTCAGATCTCCGAGTTTCCAAAGGGGGCCTTGAGTCTAGACGCAAAACTGATGGTGGCTGAATGCGCTTTCAAACAGAAGCAGTTGCCCACGGCAATGCTACATTATGAAACAGCCCGAAAAGCAATTGAGGCATTGAAGAAGGAGGATACAAACAACCCCGAAGGATCGCGCATTAGTGAACAAGTTGAAGCCTTGGTTTACCTGCATGGTGCGCAAACAGCTAGTGAACTAAAGAAGTGGACTGAGGTAGAAGGTTGGGTTACACAGATGGAAAAATCGGTGCCCAATTCGACCCTGCTGCCCGTGGCGAAGTACGAGTTGGCTGTGGCCTTCCAAAGCCTGCGTAAAAATGCCGATGCTTTAAAGGTCTTTGAAGCCATCGCGGAAGAACAACGCAATGAGATTGGCGCACGTTCGCGATTTATGGCCGGTGAATTACATTTCGCTCAGAAAGAATTCACAGAAGCTGTAACCGAGTTTCAGAAAGTGATGTACGGGTACGGTGGTACGCAAGCGCCTCCGGAGATCAAGAATTGGCAAGCCCGATCGGCATACGAGGCGGGACGATGCTCGGAAGTTCTAGTCGGTGACCTGACCGGTGAACGAAGGAAGAAGGGGATTGATCTTGCTAAGAAGTTCTACGAGTTTCTGCTAGATAACCACCCAGACCATGAACTCACGCAACAAGCCAAAGACAGAATTGCGGAGCTAACCCGAGGTTAGTCGGTCGAGAAATACTTCGGGGAACGAATACCTAGTTGGAACTCATGTATTCGGTGAATGACGGTATAAAAAACAGAATGACGGTATAAAAAAACAGAGCGGGAAATACCGCTCTGTTTCGTATTAGGTCCATTTCTGTTTTCTAGAAAGCCAACATTACCCTCGCTGATTAGGTTCTCTTCGACCTGGGGACCCCAGATGATTGTTCCTGGGGTAAAGTGGGGAACAAGTGCTTTCCGCTTCCAACTTCGTTGGATTACTTCTTGCGTCTAAGGGCTTCGGCCACAGCAACGCCCATTTCAGCGGGCGATGGGGCAACCACGATACCTGCGGCTTCCAATGCAGCAACCTTTTCTGCAGCGGTGCCTTTTCCACCAGTGATGATCGCACCTGCGTGTCCCATTCGCTTCCCTGGCGGGGCAGTTCGTCCTGCAATAAAAGCCGCAACTGGCTTCGTTACGTGTTTTGCAACGTACTCAGCAGCTTTTTCTTCTGCATCTCCACCGATCTCACCGATCATCAAGATCACTTCGGTTTGCGGGTCATTCTCGAATCGTTCGAAGATGTCGATATAGGAAGTGCCAACGATTGGGTCTCCACCCAGGCCGATACAACTCGATTGCCCAAGCTTGAGGTTTGAAGTTTGCCAGACGGCTTCGTAGGTAAGCGTTCCGCTACGAGACATAATCCCAACTTTGCCTGGCTGGTGAATGTAACCTGGCATAATACCGATCTTGCATTCACCCGGGGTAATAACGCCGGGGCAGTTTGGACCGATCAATACGGACTTGCTCCGTTTGACGCGGTCATATACATGCACCATGTCCAAAACTGGAACGCCTTCGGTGATTGCGCAGATCACTTCGATTCCTGCATCTACAGCTTCAAGGATGGCATCCGCCGTAAATGGAGGCGGAACGAATATCATCGTTGCGTTGGCACCGGTTTGCTTAACGGCTTCTTCAACGGTGTCGAAAACCGGCAATCCTTCGACCGTCTCACCGGACTTGCCTGGTGTGACCCCACCTACCATTTTGGTGCCATATTCTTTGCATCCCTTGGTGTGGAATGCTCCGGCTTTCCCTGTGATCCCTTGGCAGATCACCCGCGTGTTTTTGTTGACGAGAATACTCATGATTGATTTAGTTTTAAGTTGTTATTGGATTGGAACTGTGGCTCAAAGGTGGCCGCAAATGAATCAGTGTCATTCGCGGCGGTGTCATAGGATCCGAAAGTGGAGAATCCCTTTCGAATCTATGCAATCGATGCGACTACCTTTTTCGCTGCGTCGGTCAAATCGTCGGCAGAAATGATTGCCAAGCCGCTTTCGCGCAGCATCTTCTTCCCTTCTTCCACTTCGGTTCCTTCCAAACGTACGACCAATGGAACTTGAAATCCAACTTCCTTAGATGCGTCGATAATGGCTTGTGCAATGGTCGTGCAACGTGCGATTCCACCGAAGATGTTAACGAGAATTGCTTTGACATTCGGATCGGAGAGGATGATCCGAAACGCTTCAGTTACCTGTTGAGTGTTTGCACCACCTCCGACATCCAAGAAGTTAGCGGGGGCCCCACCGTGGTACTTGATGATGTCCATGGTTGCCATTGCAAGTCCTGCACCATTGACCAAACAACCGATATTTCCATCGAGTTTGACGAAACTCAAACCGCTGTTAGCCGCGCGTAGTTCGGCGGGTTCTTCTTCGGCTTCATCTCGAAGTGCTTTGATGTCAGCGTGACGATACAGTGCGTTGTCATCGAACGTGATCTTCGCATCGAGTGCAATCATCTTTTCGTCTTCTGTGATCACCAACGGGTTAATCTCCGCCATGGAGCAGTCGAGCTTGACGAATACATCGCACAGTTTGCGGAAAAACAAGTCTGCACTCTTAGCTGAGTTGCCGCTAATGCCCAGTTTCTTGCAGAGCTTTCGTACCTGGAAAGGCATCAAGCCATGAGCGGGATCAAAGTGTTCGCGAAGGATCTTCTCCGGTGATTCTTCCGCGACCTTCTCGATCTCAACACCACCTTCGCTACTGACCATCAACAATGGAAGTTTTGCGGCGCGATCCAAAACAACAGCCGCATACAATTCGCGAGCGATCTTGCAGCCTTGCTCCAAAAATACTTGGTTGACGACCGACCCGGCTGCACCGGTTTGGATGGTGACCAAGCGATTGCCCAGCATATTCTTTGCTGCAGTGGCAGCTTCTTCACCACTCTTGACCAATTGTACGCCACGCTGCGCTGGAACTTCTTGAAAAGTACCCTTACCCCGGCCCCCTGCGTGAACCTGTGCCTTAATTACTGCAAGCGATCCGCCAAGCTTCTCGAATGCAGCCTTTGCTTCCTCAGGTGTCTTGGCAACGATCCCCTCAAGAATGGGAACTTGGAAGGCTTTGAAAAGCGACTTCGCTTGATATTCGTGGATTTTCATTGAGTGATTCTCAGTCCAGGTAAAGAGAGCGGGGCGATCGGATGCACCCTCACAGGGGGGCATCGAACCGGACCAGCAAAAAGTATCAGAAACAGGGTTTCGTAAACGTCCCAACGGTGAATTCAGTGTAGAACCGAGTCAATTCAACCAAGGTTCAACGCTTTATTCCGGACGCGCAGAAGCCAGAGATTATCGGAGGGGTTGGGAAGTCGGTCAAGGTCAGGTAGACGGCCCAAATCACCGACCCTGTCGCCGGTCCTGGGATTCCTTGTAAGGGGCAAGCGATCCGAACAGGAAATGCTTCTTCCAAACGACCGGTGCTTATCTAAAAATATTCGCATCCCGAACGGTTCTGCTCCAAACGGCTGCGATCCCGTTACGTTCTCCCCGAGGATCCTCTAAGAGGTTGCTCTGCCTGAGGAGTTTGCTTTGAGGGAATTAAGCAATTGCACCGCATGCTGAATCTCAGCTTTCTGACGCTCAGGATCTTGCGGGATCTCGCGTTCAATCGTCAGAGGTCCGCTGTACCCGATTTCCTTCAACGTTTGCAAATACAACGGTACGTCGACTTGGCCTTTCCCAAGAGGTACTTCCGCTCCCCAGGTCACGCCGGGCTGGTCGCTCCAAGTTGCATCTTTGCAGTGCACACTCCGAACGTATTTTCCGACCTTCTTCAGAGCTGCGATCGGTTCGCCGGTGCCATAAAGAATCATGTTCGCAGGATCGAAATTGATAAACAGATTCGGACGCTGCGTGTCCGAGATGAATTGCAACAGAGCATCGGCTGTCTCTTGGCCTGTCTCCAAATGGATCGCTTGCTCATTCTTGCCGGCATGATCACAAAGCTGACGCGTTACTTCCACAACGTCCGCATAATCCTTGCTCTTCGTATCGTGAGGAACCACTCCAATATGCAAGCCGACTACGTCGCATCCGAGCAGTCGCGAGAAGTCCGCGATTTCTTTCATTTCCTTAAGGCGTGCCGCACGAGTTTCGGCTGGCACAAGTCCAATGGTTCTCGAAACCGTCGGGATGTCTGCATAACTTTCGCCATCAAAACCGCCGAATACGCAGGTCAATTCGATACCGTAAGCGTCGAGTTTTTTAAGAAATGCCTCTGCAGCTTCCGGGGTTCGACCTGCTGCGTGCGGTGTATGCAACTGAATCGACGGAATACCAAGCTCTTTGGCAACGTCCAGGTGCACTCCCAAGCCAGCGTCAATACTGGTAAAGACCCCGATAGACCAAGGTGCGAGTGTCATGAACAAAACCTTTCGACAACGTGAAAAATGAACGGTGGGGGGGATTGACGGACTGTGCTTAAAGGCGACGAACCACGAGAAAATTAGAGCATTCTAGATCTCGCCATCGCATCTTCGGCCATCCTAATGTATTTGTGGTCTCCCGTACCAGCATACGCCCGTTGGTACGTGACACTCAGCAAAGTGTAGTTAAATGACTCGGTCGGTTCCAACGTACAAGCTTGTTCTGCATGGGAAACTGCAAGTTCGTGTTCGTTCAGGCCCGTGAAAATCCGGGCGAGCGTCAAATGGCTCAGAACGTGATCTGGTACTTCTTCAAGGATCCCAAGCAACAAGTCCTTGGCTTGCTGGACATCTCCAGAGTCCTTTAGTTTTTCAGCTTGATTGTATCGCTCGGAAATTGTGCTCATGGTGGTCGTTCGAAACGAGGAATCGATGAAGCTCAGGTATCACTAAGACCGAGACTCCGATGCATGTGCACTCGATCGCAATCGCTCGATGTCTCATGCGACGTCTCATACGATGTCTCATGCGATCCGTAAGCTTCGTTCGATTCCACGGCTTGAAGTTGCCACGGGCGATCAAAGCAATTCGGATCAGCAATTCGTCTTACTGATGTTTCATGAATATAGCGAATTCGAACGAATCCGGGGGCCCGATCGCCCGATTCCCGGCCATTCCTTCAAACCTCGCACCACCCTGCCGGTGGCTTGCGGCGGGATTGTAACCGGGAATCAAGGGAATGGGGAACCACCTTAGGTGCTATCTCCTCGGGAACCTATGGCATGCTATCCGGTTTTCGATAAGCTTTGCGTTCTGCGCTAGGTTTTCAGGCGCCGAAACCTAGTCCCCCACCCTGCCCTACCTTCCGTCTGTCTAGCCTGCCTGCTCAGTGCAGTTCCGGCGATAGGAGGTGGCAAGTGCGAGTGTATCCGTCGGTCGTCTCTCTCACATGTTTATTTGGAAATCATGGAAATTTGGCCTGCGATCGATCTCTTGGGAGGCAAGTGCGTTCGGCTCCAACAAGGGGATTACAACCGAGAGACGATTTTCAGTGATCAGCCGGCGGACATGGCTAAACGCTGGTTCGACGAAGGGGCCGACTTCCTGCATTGTGTCGATCTAGACGGAGCAAAATCCGGAAGTATCGTCAACGAGGATGCCGTGCGTGGGATCGTGCGAGCCGCTGCGGGACGTGTCGTGCAACTTGGGGGCGGCGTCCGTGATGAGGCAACCATCGAAAGGCTATTAGGGCTCGGGCTATCGCGTCTGGTCGTGGGGACGGCGGCTCTTAAAGATCCCGACTGGTTCGCAACCATGTGTCGGAAATATCCTAAACAACTCGTTCTCGGGGTGGATGCCCGAGGTGGCATGGTGGCGACAGAGGGGTGGCTAGAAACCTCGAAAACCCCGGCTTCCGAGTTGATCGCTCGAGTGGCGGCCAAGACCGATCTTTGCGCTGCGGTGGTCTACACGGACATCGAAAAGGACGGAATGATGGCCGGTCCAAACTTCCATAGCCTCCTTGAAATCCAGAACGCTTCCCCTTTCCCTGTGATCGCATCCGGGGGAGTGAGCTCCCTAGAGGATCTCCAAAAACTAGTACAACAGAACTCCCACGGTGCGATCGTAGGACGAGCACTTTACGACAATGCATTCTCTCTTCGCGAAGCGCTTGCCATCGGCAAACGCTCCAATTAAACAAGCCTAGTTGCCCCATTGTTCCCCCCGCCAATAGGTCGAAATCCACCCCCGTTACGCGGTTCTAACGACGGACCGGTAGTAGGTGCTGTAATAGACTGTTTCGGAAAAAACCGAAACATTTTTCCGATGGGTAGACTCAAGCCTTGTTCTTAGGATTCAATGCAAGGTAGACTATGCACAGAGGTGCACGGTTTTGCACTTTGTGGGAGTGTGCTTCGGCATACAGGCGGTCCCGCGTTTTTACCAATTGGTCGTCGCGAAGCAGAAGCTCTGCGGCATAGGATCCTGGAGTTCGTCGAATGAAGAAAGTTGAAGCTGTTGTTCGCCACTTCAAACTCGAAGACGTCAAAAACGCGCTGACTGAAAAAGGGATTCACGGGATGACCGTGAGCGAAGTTCGAGGTTATGGCCGTCAAAAGGGGCACACGGAAATTTACCGTGGCACCGAATACGCCGTCGACTTTGTTCCCAAGGTCAAGATTGAGGTAGTCTGTTCCGATAGCAACTTGCAATCGGTGATCGACACGATCGTCAAGACAGCGCAAACCGGTCAAATCGGTGACGGCAAGATATTTGTTTCCACCCTAGAAAACGCCGTTCGTATTCGAACGGGCGAACAAGGAGAAGACGCACTGTAGTCGTTTATCACACACTCTCAGTTCGTCTTTAGAGACTTGTCCTCTCTTCATCCCCAGGTCCTCGAGTCGCGCAGGTTGCTTGCTGAGTCGCGACTCAAGTCGGCGAATCTACACTCCTCAGGCAATACGGGTCCCCAAGTTTGTTTGGCATGGGCGGATGCTGTCGATTCCATCGTGCGTCGACTCATGTGCGCTGCTTGCGACGAAGGGGCGTATGACTCTACAAAATTTGCGTTCGTAGCCCTAGGCGGCTACGGACGGAGAGATCTTGCGCCTTACTCCGACCTTGATCTTATGCTTCTGCACAACGGGATGCCGGAGAAAGAATTACAAGCCCTCGCTAGCCGTGTTTCGCAGATGATTGTCGATACTGGCTTCCAACTCGGATTCTCTGTTCGCACCCCTTTCCAGTGTCGTCAACTGGCCTGGACCGATGCGGTAGTTCTAACCTCGCTCGTTGAGATGCGATTGGTTCACGGCTCCGATGCTCTTTTTGAAAACTTTGAAAACTCCTTTCGAAATGGTGCGAAACTTCGTTGGCGATCCCTCGCCGCAATGATTGAAAAGGAACGCTACGAAGAACGGCAGAAATACGGCGAAACGGAATTCCTGCTCCATCCAAATATCAAACGCTCACGCGGCTGCCTAAGAGACGTGCAAATTGTTCGCTGGATCGGTTTCGTCTGCTTCGGCGAAAAAAGCCCCGAACAGCTTGCTGACGTCGGGATACTCGCACCTGAAGATTACAACGCCATTCGCGACGGATACGCCTACTTGCTACGACTCCGTAATCAACTTCATTTCATGAGTGGACGAGCCCTGGATTCCCTCGATCGCTCAAAACAAATGGAACTCTCGAAGTGGATGAACTTTGCTGGAAAAGATGGTGTACTTCCCGTCGAAGAATTCATGACGCAGTTTTTTGATTTGACCTCCGAAGTCCGCTACAGCTCAGCCAACTTTGTCGGTATGGCCCGCTCAAGGTTAACTCCCTTTGGGTTCTTCTTTCGCTTCCTCAGTTTAACAGCCGGCAAAGAGTTCCGACTCGGACTCAAAGAAGTATGGGCCACCAAGAAAGGATTGGGTAAAGTTAAAGAGGATCCTGCAAAGGTGCTTGAACTAATGCAAATTGCAAACAAGTTCCAGCGACGGATCGAGCACAAGACCTGGCGTACCATTCGCCAAGGAATGCTCAATAGAGTTGACAAACCGGTCGGCGAACAGGCCATCGGGCGTTTCTTAGATTTGATGAGTACGCCGGGCCGCCTCGGTGAGATTCTCAGAAGACTTCATGAACTGCGTGTTCTCGAGCAAATCATACCAGCTGTTCGCCATACACGTTGTTTGCTTCAGTTCAATGAGTATCACAAATACACGGTCGACGCACATTGCATCAAAAGTGTTGAGTGTGCCGAAGACTTTGCGAAACGAGAAGACTTTCTAGGCTCCCTTTATCGAGACTCGAAACAGAAACTAGTCCTGCACCTTGCCCTTCTAATGCATGACCTCGGAAAAGGATTTGTGGAGGACCATTCGGAAGTGGGATTGCGCATCGCGGACGAAACCTCTCGAATTCTGCGGCTCTCCGATGCTGATCGGGAGCTGATATGCTTCTTGGTCCATCAGCACCTAATTATGACTCATACGGCTTTTCGTTTTGATCTAACCCAACCCTCGACCATCGTAAAGTTCACCCAGCAAGTCGGTTCCTTGGAACGCCTCCAGTTGCTCACACTTCTCTCGTGTGCTGACCTCGCTGCTGTCGGCCCTGGTGCTTTGAACGATTGGAAACTGAACCTAATCCATCAGCTTTATGATGCTACGGAGTCCCAATTGCGATCTGGCTTGCAGCCAGAAAAGCAATCGAAGGCACAGGAATCGGCAAGGCAAAATATATTAGCCCTGCGAACGGTTGATGAGCAACGCGATCCTCGTTGGGATGAGTTTGTGGACTCCATCCCAACCACCTACTTGTTTCAAGTCAAATCAAAAGAATTGATGGAAGAACTTCGGCGTATTCGTTTGTTATCCCCCGAAAAACCAGTTCAAGTCTGGGCGCAGTATTTGAGCGATCGCGATGCTACCGAATATGTTGTGGCTGTCGATGATTCACGTACCGAAGGACTGTTTCATCGCATCACCGGTGCTCTCGCTAGTGAAGGATTAAGCATTCTCGCCGCCGAAATACACTCCCTACCCGGTAACATAGCTTGGGATCGTTTTCTCGTCGATGATGTGGATTTTCAAGGCACTCCGCCTGCAGGCCGCATCCATGAAGTTACTGATGCGATTCGAAAAGCGATCGAAATATCCGAGCCGCAGCCACCGCGTTTGCGAAGAACATGGAAAACCCACGCCGCAGATGAATCGGCGTCTTCCCGATTGCAACCGACCCAAGTTCGATTCGATAACAGTAGCTCCGATGACTTTACGATCCTGACGGTTTTTGCCTATGACCGTACAGGATTACTCTATGATATCTCGAAGACCTTATTCGATTACCAAATCGATCTGCAATACGCCAAAGTCAGTACTCACCTCGACCAAGTCGTTGACGTGTTTTACGTGACAGACAAGTCGGGGCAGAAAATTGCGGAACCTACTCGGCTCTACACACTTCGGCAAACGTTGCTACGCGCAATCGAATCACCCGGCTGATCCGTCTGCGTTATGATGGGTGATAAATACCGAAACAAGCTGCGGTTGATCTACTTCAATTACGCCTAGATGGAGATTTCGTATGGTTCATTTGCATTCGAATACAGGCCGTCGCCAATGGCTTCAATCCTTTTGTACAGGCCTCGCAGCGGCAAGCTTGGCTCCTTGGATGAATTCCTTCGGTGGCGTCCAAGACAAACCCGCAAGAACGAAAAAGAAAGTTGCAGCTGTTGTAACGGTCTACAGAAAGATGTCTCACGCCGATGTGCTCGTTGGGAAGATTCTTGAAGGATGGGAGCAAGATGGCGGCCCCGGCCCGGATCTAGAACTCGTCTCTCTGTACGTCGATCAATATCCTGCCGAAGATATGGCGAAAGGACTTGCGGAGAAATATGGATTCAAACTCTGCGAAACGATTGAGCAAGCCCTAACGCTAGGAGGTCAAGGTATCGCCGTCGATGGAGTCCTTAGTATTGGAGAGCACGGAGATTATCCATGGAACGATTTTGGGCAGCATCTGTACCCGCGTCGCCGATTCTTCGAAGAAATCACCGATGCAATGCGGAAGTATAAAAGGGTTGTACCCGTCTTTAACGACAAACATCCGGGGCCTGAGTGGAGCGATGCTCTTTGGATGGCGCAGCGCGCGAAAGATCTCAATGTACCATGGATGGCCGGCTCTAGCCTGACCGTCAGCTATCGGTCCCCCGATGTTACACTCCCGTGGCAAGAGGAAGTGCGAGCGGCTGTAGGGATCGGTTACTCGGGACTCGATATCTATGGCATTCATACTTTGGAGTTCTTACAAGCCATCTTAGAACGACGCAAAGGAGCCGAATCGGGTATCAGGCATGTTCAAGCATTTCCAACGCGCGAGATCGGTAGGCTTCTGGAAAATGGAGTCATTCATTCCGCACTGCTAGATCAAGCACTTACTGCTACAGGAACAACTCGCCAGGCTGTTTTGGATTCTCCTCCAGAGGATGGTGCTGCGTTTATCCTTGAATATGTCGATGGACTCGTCGTGCCTGTTCTGATGCTACCAGGGCGAGCCCAAGCGATTGGTGCAGGAATTCTGACCGCATCAGGTACGAGCTTTGCCACTCGTGTCGAAGAGAGAGAAAAACCGTACTACCCTCACTTCGCATACCTTTTGAAAGGGATCGAAGAAATGTTCCATAGCGGCAAGCCAGCGTATCCCGTCGAACGCACGCTGCTCACGGCCGGAGCACTTGACCAGCTACTGGTTTCGCTTCGTGAGAAGAACCGACGGATCGAAACTCCAGATCTACACATTCGCTACGCGCCAGTGGACTATCCCTACGCTCCTCACCTTCCTCTTAATTCCTCAGTGGGCTTGGGTAAAAAATAAGCTTCTCAATGAGCAATTCATTCGGGAGTACCCGGCCAATCAGAGAAATGGCAAAAGGCACAAGGTCGATAGAACGGGGCAAAGCAAATCGCCGCCCTTTGAGAGATTCTTTTATAGTAGCCACCGCTCGCCAGACGGTGGGACTTTGATAGTAGCCACCGCTCGCCAGACGGTGGGGCCTACTGAGCTTGGGTTTCCTAATGCAATGCTTCGTCGAATGGACTTTGGTATAATTGATAAGTTGCGTTCGGCCCGTCCCTCTTCCATTTGGTGTGCCGTCACTCAGGCTAACCATGAAGCTGATCTACCAACCACAAACGCGTCAGCGGATTTTTCTATTGTTTGTTTGCTACTTCGCTTCTTGGCTGGTAAACGGTCAATGGGTGGTTGCCCAAGGACTGCAGGTTGGGTTTTCGGAAGTGGACATCACTCCTATGGAGCCAGTTCCAATGTGGGGGTATGGAGACCGCCATGCCGCCCTTTCCGAAGGAACATTAGATCCGCGGAAAGCGACTGCGATCGTGATCCAAGCTGGCAAGCGAAAGCTTGCGATTGTGGGGCTAGATTTGGGACGCGCACCTCAAGAAGCATCGATTCAGAGTATTCGTACGGCGATCAAGGAGCAAGCCGGAGTCGACGCTTCATTCATTGCCGGATCGCATACCCATCATGGGCCAGTGTTGGAACTTTTTGGTGAGCCCGGTCGAGGTAAAGGGCGATACGATGCATCGATTCGCTACAACAAACAATTGGAAGACGCAATCATCCAAGTATTGTCCAAGCCGATCAAAAGCGTGAATTGGCGAGCCTTGGAAGTTCCTCGAAAGAGATAGTTGGCTTCAACCGTAATCGACACTCGAAACAAACCCCAGCACCGGTAGATACTCGCTTAAGCGTTTTGAGGTTCGACTCGGTCGCTAACGGTACCAATATCGCGACATTGGTGAACTTCACCGGGCATCCGACCAATATCTCGTCTCAGATTCGTCAGTTCTCTGCTGATTTTGTCGGTGCGATGCGTGTGGCGGTGCAAGAGAAGACGGGAGGAGGGGTAGTTTTTATGCAAGGTGCAACCGGGGACATCTCGGTCAATCGAGGTGCGCACGGTGATTATCTTGGTTACGGGGCCGCACTTGGGCGGGAAGTTCTAAAGATCTATGAAGCGATCGAGTTAAAGCAGGTTGAGAAGCCAACATTACGAACCAAGGAAGAACGCTTTACCTTTGACTCCCGAACCGACTTTCGTAACCCAGTGGTGCAAGGAGTTTATTCGGTAGCATTCTTTCCGGAACTGGTCGCGAACTTTGTCGAGGAATACCAAGACGGAATACGGCCACGATTGACGGTGACCGTATTGAACAAAGAAATAGCGTTTGTTGGTGCAAGCGGCGAGTTCTTTTGCCAGCACGCAATCCGACTGAGGGAACGAGCGCGATTCGATTCGTTATTTTTCTTTGGATACTGCAATGGATATCATCAGTATTTTCCGACAATTGAAGCAACGGCAGAGGGGGGATATGGCGCTGACGCGCAAGTTGCACCAGCAGAGATTGGGGCTGGGGAAAGTCTCATGAATCAAGCTTTGATTTGGCTATATCAAATACGCTAACCGAGGAATTCTATGAAGTACGCTGCTGGCTTTGTTGCACCAATTAGACAGTGATACCGTTCTCGGTTTCTTGCCCACGCTTCGTGCACCCCTCCGAACATACCTTTGCGGCCATGTCTCACGCAAAGACTCATAGCATGTCAAACCGCGATTGCGTTTAGCAGTCAGCCGGAGGCGTACTCGTAATCAAAAACAACGTCTCACGCAAAGAA
>JBEICB010000213.1:0-8250 GCA_040373655.1 Pirellula sp.
GGTACGGCGATGTTTCGCCTTACATAAATCGGACGATCATGGACGCAATGTGTTAGCGCAATCAAATGAATTTGTTGCCCAATGCGAACGGTTGTACCAAATGATGGCCGCCCCAAAGGGCAAAAGGTGATAGCCCAGGGCAAGCGGAGCGCCGCCCTGGGACATGCGGCACAAATCATCCGGTACACCCTGTAGGGGTGGAACCTACGCACCCGGCAACCGATGTATTGTTGGTTCGCCGCGCCGATGGGGTCGGTAATAGTGCCCATGTTTCGCCCTTTCAGGGCTTTGCGAGGTTGTTGGGTGTGCGTACCCAGGGTGGCGCTGCGCTCTACCCTGGGCTATCTCCTTGTGCCCCGTTGGGGCGAAGAGGTGGCAAGCGCCCCGTTGGGGCTGTAACCAGGGGTTATCTCATTATGACTTGTTGGGGCAGTGGGGGTGGCAAGCGGAGATTAAAGGCGGGAGGCGTTAAGCATTAAGCGAGAGGTTCGGGCATACTGCTAACTGTCCGCGATGGTGGGTTGCGCGGTCGATGGGTAACCGTGGTTATGAAATGGCGATAGTTAGGTTGTTGCAGTGGTTTAAGATGTCATAGACCGATCGCTTCACCACACCCTACGCTATCGTGCACCTACGGCTGTCTGCAACGCGAAATGATTGATACAGACAAAATGGTTGATTCAATTTGGCAATTCATAAAACGAAACCGGACGGCCTGGGTCGTGCCGTCCGGTTCTTTTTTGTTGCTAGGATCTCTTGCCCCTAGCTTTGTCTTCTAGTCCACAGACTAGAACGTGAAGACCATGTCGCCACCAACCGCTGCTTGGCTCGCTGCCTTGTCTTCGTTGAATCCAAAGCGGCTCTTGTCCCATACCCAGCGAACTTCTGGGCGGAACAGAAGGTTCGCGTGTGCTCGGTAGTTCGTACCAACGGTGTAGTTGTACAACTCGTCGTTGTGCGCCCCACCAAACCCTGATCCACCATAGTTGAACCATTCAAACCGTTGGCCAAGTGCCCAACGATCGTTCAATTGATAAACCAAGTAGTTGATATTGCCAAACGTGTTGCGGACCACGGCAGCAGAATCATTGGTGGTGTACAAAACGTCCGTTTGGCTGATGTACGTCAACTTGTCGGTCAAACTACCGATCAACATGAAGTTCTGAATCCCGCCCCGCTCGTTGGCGTTCAGGGACTTGCTCTCTCCAAATCGACCGAGAACCGAATTCCAAAGAACTGTCCAGTTGTCGTTGACCTTGGTCTTGATACCACCGATGTATGCATCGCCGTTATCTTCAAAACCACTGTCCCAACCCATGACGTATCCGTTGAACAACTGAGTATCGTCGTTCACCTTGTAAGTGCTCAAAGCACCGGTGTGGGTGAATGGCTCAGCGTTGTAGAACGTGAACTGACGGCTGTAGAAGAAGTTACCAGTAGCTGCAACCACTTCGTTTCCGACGATGGTGAAGAAGTGACCGACCTTGACGCTCAAGTCACCGTAAGCAACTTCGCCGTACGCTTGTGGAATCGCATGGCCGTACTGTCCACCGTTATCCCATCCGTTGTCCCAGTGATTGTTCGCAATACCAAAGGACTGCGTATCTGGAGCATCCGTACCGTAGAGATAGTCGATCCGACCACCCCACCCAAGACCTTCGCTACCATCAGCAACGCGGTCCGCAAAGAACCACTGCTGCCCAAGCTGAATCTTCTTGGGATACGTGTTGAAGCTCAATGGGTTTGCATGGGAATGGTACCCAACGCTCGACCATCCACCAATGTTGAATCCACCAATAGGTTGGCTGACTAGCTTCCATGGATCGGTCAAAGAACGACCGGTTCCAAGCAGACCACAGCCGAACAATCCGCTGCTGCCACCAAGCGAATCGCATCCGCCAGCATCGCAACCGTTGCCCAAACCATTGCCCAAATCGCAGCCAGCACGGCCACCAAGGGCAGCACCTAACCCACCCGTGTTGTCGCAACCCCCAGCGCCATTGCCGGAATCGCAAACTTTGTTGTTGTCGCACACCGCAGAAGCTTGTACTACATCACTCGCCGATGCCTTCGTCACAGGCGCCGCCGTGGATGCATCGTCGTAATAGCTGTAATAAGAAGCTGGGGAATAGCGCGGAGCGGCGGTTCGGTTGGTTTGACCGAAGGCCGACCCCGAAATGCAAGCGCCGGCAATCATTGCACTGAGCGCAAGTCGGTTCATCTTCATAGTTCTGGAACTCCTATCCTGAACAAATCGGCAACGAAGAAGCGTTGATAGTTCGGCCGTCAACAGTTGATGGGCCAAGGATCAGGCTGAATGTCCATGCCGCCGACTCACCAGCCGCACACCAAAGCCTCGGGTCACCCCCGATGGCCAAGAAGTCGCTCGGTTCATCCATGAACACACTGCTCGCAGGTTAACTTCGGAGTTTCGCTTAGGTAAAATTCACGGGAATATCCGTTTGTCCTCTTCTGTTTACAACGGAAACTCCAGGAGTTGGTAATCTGTTCGGGTTATGCAAGAATAACAGCCACCCCCGGAACAATCCCACCTATCCGACCGACCCCGATATACCCACCGACCCCACAATCCCCACCCAATGCTCGATTACCAACTTCGCACTCGCCTCGTGGCCGGGGAACATGCCATCGAACAACTTGGAACGCTAGCGAAAAGCTTAGGTGCCAATCGCGTGCTCGTCGTCAGCGACCCGGGCGTTCTCTCCGCAGGTATCTTTAGCGCAGGCGAAAATGCACTGCGCAAAGCCGGCCTAGAAACCCTCGGCTTTCATCAACTGGCCGAAAATCCTTCCACCGATCACGTCGACGCAGGACTGCAAGTCGCCCGTGCATTCCAACCTGATCTGCTCGTAGGGCTCGGTGGCGGCTCAAGCATGGACTGCGCCAAAGGAATTAACTTTCTTTATTCCTGCGGTGGAAACATCGCTGACTACTGGGGAGTGGGCAAAGCCACCGCTCCAATGCTGCCCTTGATCGCGATCCCAACAACCGCCGGCACCGGTAGCGAAACCCAATCCTTCGCGTTGATTAGCGATTCGAAATCTCACGTGAAGATGGCTTGCGGAGACCCAAAAGCCGCACCAGCGATCGCAATCCTAGATCCTCACCTGACACGCTCACAACCCCGTCGCGTTACGGCTTTAACAGGTATCGATGCCCTGACACACGCCCTCGAAAGCTTCGTCACCACCAAACGAAACGCTATCAGCGATTGTTATGCTCGGGAAGCGTGGACGCTTCTATCTAGGGGCTTTCCAAGAGTAATCGAAGACCCAAACGACTTGCATGCCCGCTCGCAGATGCAACTCGGTGCAGCTTTCGCCGGAATGGCCATCGAAGCGTCCATGCTCGGTGCCGCTCACGCCCTGGCGAATCCGCTGACCGCTTTCCTGGACGTCCCCCATGGTCAAGCCGTCGGAATCATGATGCCCCACGTCGTACGGTTCAACGCCCCAGAAGTCGATGCCCGATATCGTGAACTCGTTCACTTACTCCCCGAAACGACCGCTAGCGATCTGCGAAACCCTAGCGAATCGCTTGCTCTGCGATTCCAAAGCTGGCTGGAACTCGCCTCCCTAGCCTGTCGCCTGTGCGACCTTCCAGCTTGGTCAGAGAAGTCCGCCGAATACCAGTCCCCGGATGACTTGATCGATGCCATGGCGCAAATGGCTTCGAAACAATGGACAGGTGCATTTAACCCCAGGCCCGCAACCCAACCCGATTTCGCGACGTTGTATCGAGAAGCCAACCGCTAATCCCTCCTATCATGCGAACCGCTCCTCACGGAATCGTTGGATTTCTAATCCGTTGGCTGCAATTCTTCACCAACCGAACGGAACTGAATTACAATACGTCCCATCTTTCACTGGTTCTTTTCCACTTCCACCTTCCTGAGCCCCTAACGAATCTCCATGAGCCAATCTGATACGAACACCGGCAGTCAAGAACAACAACTGACGGATCAGGAAGTCCGAGCGATTGACGATCTGCGCGCAGCCTATGCACGATTCTGCCGTGAGCTAGCCAAAGTCATCGTCGGGCAACGCGAAGTCATCGAACAACTTGCTATCTGTTTATTCGCACGACGCCACGCGCTGTTGATGGGGGTCCCTGGTTTGGCCAAGACCTTGCTCGTTAGCAAGATCGCTGAAACGATGTCGCTCGGGTTTAACCGCATCCAGTTCACTCCCGACTTGATGCCTATGGACATCACCGGTACGGATATTCTTCAAGAGACCGCCGAAGGTCGTCGAGAATTCCAGTTCATTCCTGGGCCGATCTTTGAAAACATCATCTTGGCCGACGAAATCAACCGTGCCCCACCAAAGACCCAAGCGGCTTTGCTTGAAGCGATGCAAGAGCAACGGGTGACAGTTCTAGGCAAATCGTTTGATCTAGAATCTCCGTTCATGGTCTTGGCTACACAAAACCCTGTCGAGCAAGAAGGAACTTATCCATTGCCGGAAGCCCAATTGGACCGGTTTATGTTCCTTGTCGAGTTGGATTACCCGAACGAAGAAGAAGAAATTCAAATCGCTCGTACCACAACCGGCGATGACTTGGTCAAACTCGAGGGAGTTCTTAGCGGAGAAGAGATCCTTCATTATCAACGGTTAGTTCGACGTGTACCGGTTGCAGACCATATTTACGAGTATGCTGCCAAGCTTGTTCGCAAGACCCGGCCGCAATCGTCTACTGCTCCGGATTGGCTCAAGCCGTTTGTCAGTTGGGGAGCCGGACCACGTGCCGTGCAGAACTTAATTCTCGGTGCAAAGAGTCGTGCAGCGTTGCAAGGTAGCTACATGGTTCGCTTAGAAGATGTTCAGTATGTGGCGAAACCCGTTCTGGTACACCGCTTGATCACGACGTTCGCAGCGCAAGCCGAAGGGGTGACAGCCAAGCAGATCATCTCGCGTCTAATCGACGAGACTCGTTAATCCATGTTAAACGTCACTCGTTCGTTCATCGATCCGCAGGTCATCGCGAGACTCGCTGCCGTGCCGCTCAAAGCAAGGCATGCTATGCAGGGGAACGTCTCTGGTCGCCATGCGTCTCCGCACCGAGGTAGCAGTGTGGAGTTTGCCGAGTATCGCAAATATGTTCCCGGTGACGATCTCCGAAGGCTTGATTGGCGCGCCTTTGGTCGAACCGATCGCTATTACGTCAAAGAGTTCGAAGCCGACACCAATTTGCGTTGCTGTGTCGTCCTTGATACGAGTGGCTCGATGGGATTCTCATCGAAAGGCATGCTGACAAAAATCGACTACGCTAGACGTATCGCTGCAACGCTTGCTTATCTCGCTGCTCAGCAAGGCGATGCCATCGGACTTGCAACCGTCGCTGAAAAGATTGTGCAGAACATTCCTGCGAAACGATCCGCAGCACACTTAAAGCTTGTGTTCGACACACTAGAAAAAACTAAACCGCAAGGTGAGACACTCTTACCGAGTATCCTCGACGAGTTAGCCGAAACCGTTCGCCAACGAGCCTTGGTCGTTGTCATCTCCGATTTCTTTGTACCCACGGAAGAGCTCAAGCGGTGTTTCGAGCATTTGCGTTTTCGCAAGCATGACGTGGCTGCATTCCATTTGCTTGATCCACAAGAGATCGAGTTTGCGTTTGGTCGGCCAGTTCGCTTTGTGGATATGGAAGGGAACACATCGGTTTTTGTCGAGCCAACGGAAATTGCGGATCGATATCAGCGGGCGTTGACGAAATACTTGCAAGCCATGCAGCAGATTACGCTCGAGACCGGGGTAGATTACCATCGCGTTCAAACCAATGAGTCGTATGAACATCCTTTGATGCGTTTCTTGGTCGCTCGCACACGAGGACGAGGGGTGCGATGAACTTCCTACAACCTTGGATGCTCTTGGCTCTCCCGTTGGCGGCCATCCCGATCATCATCCACTTGGTCAACCAACGACGCTTCCAGACGGTACCTTGGGCCGCCATGCGATTTCTGCTGGAAGCGACCAAGATGTCGAGCGGGTATACGAAGCTGCGGCAATGGTTGATCTTGGCGATGCGTACACTTGCGATCGCAGCGTTGATTCTTCTGACTGCACGTCCGCTAACCAGCGGTCTACTCGCTCTGCTCGGCGGAGATTCCAACCGGGTTGCGATTGTTGTTCTTGATCGATCACCGAGTATGGGTCAAGCTTCGGAGACGGGAACCCAAACAAAACTCGAACAAGGCATCGATCAAATTGCCGAGACCTTTAAGACGCTCGGTATGCAGCGGATTGTGCAGATCGATCCTCTCTCGGAGAAACCCGAGGAGTACCCATCGATTGCACAATGGTTGCGCGCGGCACCTCGTCAAACTTGGAGCGCATCGAGCGACATCCCGGGCCAATTAGAGCAAGCACTCCTCTATGCAAAGAACAATCCCGCTGGAAACACGATGGTTTGGCTTTGCTCAGACATGAGAGATAGCGATTGGAAAAGCCAAGATGGACGATGGAAGGGGATCCAAGACGGTTTTAGAGATCTTGGGCCTTCCGTACGATTCTCGATCTTGGACTTGTCGAACGCCCAAGAAAACACGTCGGCAGCCAATCGTTCGATTCGCATCACTTCAGCACGTCGTATTGAGACGGAAATAGGACCGGAACTATCGCTGAATTTCCGCATTGAACAGACCGGAGCGGCCCCGGCATCCACCGATCCTATTCCTGTAGAGATCTCTGTTGGAGAAAACAGGTCGGTAGTCCAAGTTACATTGCAGGGGAACGCGGCCCAATTGACCGACTACCGTATTCCACTTGAGCCGGCCAAGACCCCTGGAACCGAGAGTGCGGGTGAGACCAAGGATCGAGCTGCTCGGGGATACGGTTCGGTACGTTTGCCGAGCGACAGCAATCCGAGTGACGATACCGATTACTTTGTCTTTGAACCGGCTCCGACCCGCCGTACGCTATTAATCAGTGAGACACCGGAACTGGTCCAAGCGATCGAGTTATGTGCGAGTATATCGCCGGAACAGAGTGTACGATGCGAAGCAGAATTAGCTAGTTTAGCGCAGTTTGAGTCGACTGACTTGAGCAATGTTGCGTTAATTGTGTGGCATGAGAATCTACCGACCGGCAAGCCACTTGAGATTTTGACAAGGTTCGTCACATCGGGAGGTCAATTGTTGCTATTGCCTCCTGAGACACCGGATTCGACGGAGGCCTTTGGAGTTCAATGGTCGGCTTGGGAAGCCCTGCAGTCTGATGTGGCCAATAGTGGTGCAACGGCTCCCCAGGGAGGCGAAGCGAGTTCAGGGTCTGGGCAGGGCGGAAATGGAGACGGTCCATCCGACCGTTTTGCGCGGATTGCACAATGGCAAAATGACTCGCAACTACTTTCCAACACTCTTAATGGTGCACCGTTGCCGCTTGGGCAACTAGGAATTCGCAGGTTATGCAATATCAACGGCAAGCTTGAGCCGCTTGCGTCGTTACCCAACGGCAAACCGTTTTTAGCGAGTGTACCGTTATCTGCAGGGCAATCGCTTCCGGTGTTGTTGTGTGCCACGACGCCATCGGATCGCGATTCAACTTTAGCGGGAGATGGGGTGGTGCTTTATGTGACCATTCAGCGGTTGCTTGCTACTGGTGCACAGCGTGTTGGAACGACGAAGCTTGTGGTCGCTGGAGTAGAGCATCAAGCGGTGGATGCGAATGCGAAGATGGATTTAGGGAATACCGAAGCTCCATCGAACGAGTACCCCATGCATGCGGGAGTGTATTCGACGGACGAGAATCTCGTAGCGGTGCAGCGGGAAGAGACTGAGGATTTGCCGAGGGTGGTAGAAAGTTCGGCATTGGAGAGGCTGTTTGGGGATTTGAATTGGGCCAAGATATCTGCGGGTAAAAAAGCGAGCAGTTTGGTCCAAGAGATTTGGCGATGGTTTGTGGCGTTGATGCTTTTTGCATTGTTGCTAGAAGCGTTTTTGTGTTTGCCGAAGGTAAGCAAGAAAAAGAGAGCCGATGGCTCAAGAGCGTAGAAAGTAGCCACCGTTCGCCCGTAGCCACCGTTCGCCCGTAGCCACCGTTCGCCAGACGGTGGAGATCTTCCTCGCAACGTCCACCGCTTGGCAGCGGATGGCTACGATATGCTATGCGGTCTTCTTTTTATCTATCGTTCTCTCGTAGCCACCGTTCGCTCGTAGCCACCGTTCGCTCGTAGCCACCGTTCGCCCGTAGCCACCGTTCGCCAGACGGTGGAGATCTTCCTCGCAAC
>JBEICB010000045.1:0-27356 GCA_040373655.1 Pirellula sp.
GATCAGCAGTTTCCGGATCATGCGACATGCATTTATGAATGGCCTGGGGATGGAAAAGTCGGACATCGGAAGCAATTGATTTTTGAAATGCGAATTTGGTCGAAGAACTACCCTTACAACTGCGATTGCGGAATCGAATTCCACGGGACAAAAGGGATGCTGATGGTGAGTAAACGGGGGAAAGTCATGTTTTGGTCGGAGGACAATAAACTTATCGATGATCCTAAACCGAAGGAGAATATAGCGTTACCATCGAGTCACCAAGCAGATTTCTTGAACGCAATCGAAACGGGTGCAAAGCCTTCGGCGGATATTGAAATTGGACATCAATCGACTGCATTGATTCATCTTGCAAACATCTCGGTGCGCACACAAACACAAGTGTTGTTCGATTCCAAAACGCAAACCATCACAAACGACTCGACTGCAAATGGGATGCTGGAGCGAACCTACCGTCAGGACGGGCATTGGTCGGTGCCCAAGTAAGCGTGTTAGAATCCGACATTGCGTTAGGATATTCTTTAGGTGATTCCATCGCCGCAAATCAACAACCTAGGAAGTGAGCCATTAGAGAGCAATGAAGATAACGGGGATCGAAACGCTTGTTTGCCACGCAAGGATGCGGAACTGGATTTTCGTCAAAGTCCTGACCGATCAACCGGGGTTGTTTGGTTGGGGCGAGGCGACATTGGAATGGCACACGCGGGGCGTGGTGGGTGCGATTGAGGATTTATCTCAATTGTTGATCGGAGAAGATCCAACGCGCATCGAGCATTTATGGCAGATGATGTGGCGGCAGCACTTTTGGCAGGGCTGTGGAATTGTGCGATCGACGGCGATCGCCGGGATCGATATCGCGCTTTGGGATATTCTTGGAAAGCACCACAATGTTCCGTGCCATCAGCTTTGGGGTGGCAGGGTGCGAGACAAAATTCGGCTTTATTGTCACCTAGGTGGAGGTGACATGGAGAGTTTTTACGAAACGCCTGTCGATAACGCGAAGCGATTCGGAGAATTAGCGCAGCAAGCTGTTGCTGAAGGATTTTCAGCGTTCAAGTCGATGGCGGTACCTTCGACGATGCCGATCGAGGGTTTACGGCCGATCAAGTCAGCGGAGGCTTGCGTCGCTGCGATGCGAGAAGCGGTTGGTGATGGGATCGACATCATGGTGGATTGCCATGCACGTCCTTCGCCGGCGATGGGGCTGCAATTTGCAAAAGCTTTAGAGCCCTATGGACTTTACTTTTTAGAGGAGCCTTGCTGGCCTGAAAGTGTCGAAGGCTTGGCAGCGATCAGTGCAGCGGTGAGTACGCCGATTGCAACGGGTGAGCGTGTGACTCACTTGGCTGCGTTTCGGGATCTCTTCGCAGCGCGAGGGTGCGAAATTTGCCAGTTGGATTTAACTCACTGCGGTGGCTTTACCGAAGCGCGACGTGTGGCGGCTCTTGCTGATGCTTATCGAATCGCCTTGGCACCGCATAATCCGCAAGGTCCCGTAAGTACAGCCGCTTCGATTGAATTCGGATTCTCTCAACCGAGTTACATCATTTGCGAGTCGGTTCACAACGATGTACCTTGGCGAGAGGCCGTGGTACGAGAAGGATATGTTTTGGACAAGAAAACCCGCACTGTTACCCCAAATACCCAACCGGGGCTTGGGGTTACCATCAACGAAGAAGAGGTGCGCAAGCATCCGTTTCAGCAAGAAGTCCTGCAGCGAGTGTTTTACGCTGACGGGAGCGTGGGAGATTGGTAAATCCCATGCAGAGAGATGGTTCACTAGATGGGCAATCCATGGGGCAAATAAACGGGAGGGTTGTAAATGTTAGGAAATGAACAAGGAGGCAGGCCGCTTTTGCGTGGTGTGTTACCTGTATTGCATACACCATTTACGGATGATCTAAGTATCGACGTCGAGATTCTCGAAAAGGAAATCGATTGGGCCTTTGAGACGGGGGCCGATGGTGTGGTGGTCGCCATGGTCAGTGAGACTTTGCGATTGGGGTATCAAGGCCGACGTGAATTAGCGACCCACGTATGTCGTGCGGTCCAAGGGCGTGGTGTAAGTGTCATCAGTGTGGGGGCGGAGAGTATTCGAGAGGCGATTGAATTCGCAAGGCATGCCGAATCGCTTGGGGCCGCTGCCGTCATGGCGATTCCACCCGTTGCCACGGGCTTGAGCGGGGAGAAGACCGTCGAGTATTTTAGCGGGATTGCGCGCTCGATTGAAATTCCGTTAGTGGTTCAAGATGCGTCAAGTTACGTCGGTGCCGCAATTGATTTGAGTGTTTATTTGCGGTTGTTGGAGGAGTTCGGAGAGCATCGTATTTGTTTCAAGCCGGAAGCGAGTCCATTGGGGCCGAATCTCTCGAAGCTTCGTGATGCGAGTAAAGGGAAATCGCGTATCTTCGAGGGATCTGGCGGTATTAATCTCGTGGATTGTTATCGGCGAGGGATTGTCGGAACGATGCCGGGTACCGATTTGCTCGATGGTATTGTGGCTTTGTGGAAAGCTCTTCAAGCGGGCGATGAAAGCCGAATCTATGAACTCTCTTTACCGATTTGCGGGTTGACTGCGTTGCAATTGCAAGCTGGGCTCGATGGATTTCTAGCGATTGAAAAGTACCTGATGAAGAAGCGAGGGATCTTTCGAAATACGTTGAGAATACCTCCATTTCGCTGGGAATTGGATCCCGAGACATGCGACGAAGTTGATCGTCTTTTCGATTGCTTACAGCGTGCATTAAAACCATCGGGACTTACCGACGGGGATGGACGTACGGCACAATGACTGGCAGGTATCTGGTACTTGCATTGCTTTGTGCCTCAGCAGCGATTGCCTACATTCAGCGGGCGGCTTTGAGTGTGCCAGCCGAAGAGATTGCGCGCGACTTGAACTTTGGCAATCTCGCAAAGGACATGGGGGCCATTCAGTCTGCGTGGTACTTTGCTTATGCACTGATGCAGATTCCATCGGGTTGGTTTGCAGATCGGCTCGGCAGTCGCCGTGCTTTAGCCATCTTCACCCTAGCTTGGTCTACCGCAACGTTGCTTAGTGGATTTGCATCTGGGTTCTATTCGTTGTTAGTGCTTTGGGGAGTGATGGGGGCAGCCCAAGCCGGCGCGTTTCCTTGTGCTGCCAAAGCTTTGGGCCGAATTTTTCCGGAGTCGGAACGGGCACGCTCAACGGGTTTATTGGCCGCAGGGATGACGATTGGAGGGGCAATTGCTCCGATGTTGGCAGCATACTTCCTGCAAGGACTAACGGAGCAAGCGAAGGGATGGGGCTTGGAACGATGGCGACTGTTATTGATGGCTTATGCTATTCCAGGAGTAATCTGGACGTTCCTCTTCTTGGGATTGGTTTCTCGAAACATGTTGCCGATCGAGGAAGAGAACAAAGAAAAGCGGACACCGGTTGATTGGTCTCGTATGTGGCGTAGTGTGCCGCTTGCGTTGTTGTGTGGGCAACAGTTTTTTCGTGCTGCAGGAATGGTGTTCTTTACAACGTGGTTTCCGACTTTCTTACAGAAGGCTCGTGGCGTGTCGATGTTAGATTCTGGCATCTTGACGACCGTGGCTGGAATCGGAGGTGTGGTAGGTAGTTTGACAGGCGGCTTCTTTTCAGATTGGTTATTGAAGAAGACCGGTAACGCACGCTTGAGCCGTCAAGGAATTGCGGTAGTCGGCATGGGGTGCTGTTCCGTATTGATCTTATTGTCGTATTTCGTTAGCGACACAAACCAGAGCATTGCGCTGATTTCGCTGGGAGCATTTTTTGCGACATTTGGAGGAGTAAGCGGGTATGCGGTCGCGATTTCTTTTGGCGGAAAAAATGTGGCGACGGTGTTTAGCACGATGAATATGTTTGGCAACTTTGGCGCGGCGTTGTTTCCATTGACTGCAGGATGGTTGGTTGCTCAAACAGGGAATTGGAATCTAATTCTATTTTTGTTTGCAGGTGTAATGGCAATTGATGCGGTCTGTTGGGCCTTGCTCAATCCGCGAGGAACATTATTCGGAGACCAAGATGAAAGCGATTAGGACACCTCAAGCAAGTTGTCGAGCAGGGTTTGCGAGCGGTGATATAACTCCACCTGTTGGTATCTATCATCGTATGTGGGGGGCGGCACTACATGATCGCGCAACGGGTGTTCATCGTCCGCTTGAAACAAAACTAATGTGGATGGAAGCGTTAGAAGATGACTCTGGAATAAAGAAAGTCGACGCGGTTCGTATTCTGGTTAGTCTGGATCACTGCATCTTAGATCCAGAAGAGATCCAGAATATACGTTCAGCAATTCATCGATCTACTGGTGTCCCAGCGAACCAAGTGCTTGTTACATTGACCCACACGCATGGAGCGGGGTGGATGTCGCGGAGTCGCAGCGAGTTACCTGGAGGTGAGTTGTTAGGGCCTTATCTGGATCAATTGGCTATCCGCATTGGGGAGTTAGCACTCGAAGCGAGCAAGCAAGTTGAACGAGTGACGATGGTTGTGGTGTGTGGAAGTTGCTCATTGGCCGCTCACCGCGATTATTATGATGAAGAAAAGAAGCGTTATGTATGCGGGTTGAATCCTGATGGATTTGCTGATGATACCTTGATGGTAATGAAGGTCACCAATGCGCAGGGAGTCTGTTTGGGTACTCTCGTAAATTACGCTTGTCACCCGACAACACTTGCTTGGGAGAATACGCTGATCAGCCCGGATTGGGTTGGGGCGATGCGTGAAACCATAGAGCGTGAGGAGGGTGGTGTTTGTGTTTTTTTACAGGGGGCATCGGGTGATCTCGGGCCGCGAGAGGGGTTTGTTGGGGACACGCGAGTAGCGGATCGCAACGGTAGACAGGTTGGATATGCAGCGTTGTCGGCATTGGCGACTGTGCCTCCTCCGGAGACGGAGTATCGGTATGCAGGGCCAGTAATTTCTGGGACTGCTATTGGGACTTGGAAGCACGAGCCTACGGAGGAGACGCAAAGACAAATCCATCGGCAGTGGAGATGGGAAGAGGTCGTAGTGGAGCTACCTTACCGCCATGATTTGCCTTCCATTGAGCAAACGATCTCCGAGCGGGAGCATTGGTTGAACGAGGAGAGGAAAGCGAGGGAAGTCGAGGATACCGTTCGTGTTCGCGATTCTCGAGCTCAGGTAGAGCAGCGAACGCGTCAGTTAACGCGATTGAAGTACCTGGAGCCGGGCAAGGTGTATCCGCTACGTTGCCAAGTCGGTTTGATGGGGAGTGTGCTTTGGGTTTTTTTACCTGGAGAGATCTACCAAGTCTTTCAGCGGACGTTGCGAGAGCGGTTTGCTCAGTACGCAGTGGTTATCACCACCTTAACCAACGATTGGCAGCCGGGCTATATTCCACCGGCGAGTGTTTATGGTTATGAGATTTATCAAGAAGTGATTGCTGCAACGTCTGCGGGAAGCTTAGAGTGTCTCATAGAAAGTCTTTCTCGATCAATTCAGAAGCTGCTTGGTGAATCGAGTTGATTCTCGTTTTGTGGTCTCAGATCCGCTCGTAATGGCTTCAGCGTGATTGTTTTGTTCTGTCTACAGGAAGTGCCGTCAATGGGGTTCGACTCTTGGCGAGAATTCAAATTCCCTTGGAAGTTCTGGCTTAGGGAGTATGTCCGAGGGGCCGCATCAGAACCCTGGTGAAAACCGGACCGATTAAGTTGTTTTGAGGGACGGAAAAAGGGGAAAAGCTTGTGTTTGTGGTGGCCCGCTTTCCCTATTCGTTGTAGAGAATCAAGACTGAGCGTTCGCGGATAGCATTCCCTTGATGGTGCGTGTCGGTACAATGAACACCGGAGGAAATGCTTGAGATGTCAGCAACGCAGATGGAATCAGCCGAAGATCCGCAGTCCACGAAGTACACCGTCGTGGCGCGGCGGTATCGACCGAAGACCTTTGAAGAATTGGTCGGCCAGGATACCGCTGCGCAAGCATTATTGCGAGCGATTGAGACCCATCGAGTTGGGCATGCGTATCTGTTTACCGGAGCTCGCGGGGTGGGAAAGACCAGCACTGCTCGGATCTTTGCGAAGGCATTGAACGCTTCGCCTGAGGGGAATGGGCGTTTCGACCCAAATTCGGATATTGCCTTGGCGATCGATTCGGGTGAAGACATGGATGTCATAGAAATTGACGGTGCGAGCAATCGCGGTATCGATGAGATTCGGGCTTTGCGGCAAAACGCACTTGTGCGACCAAGCCGTTCCCCGTTCAAGATCTACATCATCGACGAAGTCCACATGCTCACTCCGGCAGCTTTTAATGCATTGCTCAAGACGCTTGAAGAGCCACCTGGGCACGTGAAGTTCATTTTCTGTACGACCGATCCGGAGAAGATTCCGATCACGGTCTTATCACGCTGTCAACGCTTTGACTTTCCTCCCGTTCACACCGATCAGATCTTGCAACGTCTACAGTTCATTTGTCAGAACGAAGGAACCGAAGCGGATCTTGACGCCCTAAAGTTGATTGCTCGGCGAGCGTCGGGATCGATGCGCGACAGTCAATCGCTACTCGAGCAGTTGTTAAGCTTTGGCGGGAAAAAGATATCGGTCGACGATGTGCATGCAATGTTGGGTACAGCGGATGAAAGCCGATTGGCAAACTTTACGCAATGCATGATCGAACGCAACGCGGCAGGTGCGATTCACGAGTTGGATTCGGCTGTTCATGACGGTGTTGATGCTGGTCAACTCGCTGAACAGTTTTTGGGATACCTAAGGGATATCATGGCTCTTAAGGTTGGAGCCTCTGCCGATATCGTCCGAACGGCGAACGTGGCAAACTTGGAGCAACTACGCGCATTCGGACAAGCCTGGGGGCTGACCACCTTGTTGTCTGCGATTCAGATTGTCGATGAGACGATCGTCAAAATGAAGCACAGCGTGCAGAGCCGAATTTTACTGGAAGTTGCTTTGGTGCAGATTTGCTCGCTCGTTGATCTTCAAGCTCTCGCGGATGTTGTTCAAGGTATTTCAAGAAACCTCGTTCCCAACGCGGCAATGCCTGCAGGACAGGTTTCCAATCGGACTGTTTCTTCCCCGGTGGCTGATGGTCAACCGGCGGCTTCGAAATCTGTTGCCCTACAGCCGACTCCAGCAACTGAGCCAGTTGAGGACTCAAAAAAAAAAGAACCAAGCCCCGTAGTTGAATCTCTACCGAGTGAAGTTCGTGAAGAGGAATCGGGTGTACGACCTGAAAATGCAGTTGGGGATTCGTCGACACAATTAGACCAGACAGGTTCAAGTACCCCGACTTCGACTTCAACGGAGGGAGAGGTAGCTGTAGTAGCACAAACGAATCCGGTAGCCGGGCAAGAGACAACGGCTGGGAATCCGAAGGACATGTTGGCGCAAGCAGCATTACAGCTTGGTGGGCTGATGCGGCAACTCGGAGCATTGGCTTTAGAGGTTCATGAACGCATCCCTGGGGCTTGGCAAGTACGATTAGCAAAAGAGGCTGCGATGGCGATGCAGCAACTGCGCAAGCCCGAGACGATGCAACGTTTGCGGGGGGCTTTGCAAGCACAAACCGGTTCTGATATTCAACTCGATTTTGTGCTGACCGATGTTCCCATGCCAAACGTACCGGGTGCCCCAGTACCTGGCGTGCCGACCGCTTCGGCTTCTGCAGGTCCAAGTGTTCCGCAAGCGCAGAGAATCCGAGAGGCGATGGCGAAACCACTTGTGAAGCGGTTTATGGATTTGTTCGAGGGAGAAGTTCTTCGCGTTGATGCTTCGGCACCGAGGATTGCACCTCCAACTTCTATCGTTGAAACTCCCAGCGTCGATGGTTTGCCTACGGGTGACGAACAAGAATAATCGGACGCTGTGCTTGAACGAGTGACCCAGTAATACAGATCCGGAGTTTCGAATTTTACTTTTCGGGGAGGATTCTTGGGCCGTCCGTCTCATAGCGACCCATCCCTCCCTGTTCACGACTGCCGTGAGTCCAGTAGAGCCAAGTCTTTCGCTTGAATATCCAGCCTGAATAGTCTTTGCCGAAAACTCCTTCGCTACGAGTTCGGCTTTCTCCTTGTAATGGCCCGGCTAAGGGAGAATTAAAAGGAGTGGAGCCACCGACCATTCCAACGCTATGGTATGGACTATTGTCCTTGGTAGCGAATGGATTTGGAATCCAAGGGAGACCTGCACGTTGCATGGGGGCTTGACTGTAACGCCCTGCCTTATTGCCAGGGGGTGTCTCGACGCCGCGTCCTTCGACTTGATAGGTGTCGGCTACAGAATCATCTCTTGCCCCTAGTTGTGTACGGCGTTTGGGTGTGTCTTGCGTAGGTCGGTTTTCGGAATTTGAAAAGACGCTCGGAAGGCTTGCCGATGGGGGGGCTTGAATTTGGCGAAACGATACTCGCACTTTTCCTTGTTCATCTTCAGAGATAGATTGTGCGGCTGCAAATGGAAGTGCCAACGAGCTAATTGAAAGGAGACTGCAAAGGGTTGAGAGAGTGCGTCGTGCTCGCAGGTAGCGCAAGCCGCAAGAACCTGCGAATCGCGGTGGTTTCTGGGCGACTTGAGTAATCCGGTGCATGTCTCGCTGCTCCTGCCCATTTGTGGCTTATCTGTTCCGAAAATGAGAATCGGCATCTCCGGCAGAGCTGGTGTAATCCGAACCGAGTGCAGGATACGATCGGTAAAACCGTTACAATCCGAACGTCATTTGCGAGTAGATGACAGTGGCAGTCCGCGAGCTTCGGCTTGGTATTTTTCGTTTAGCGGTAAGCGGGAGTAGACGTCGCGAGGATAGTCCAGGGGATTCATGTAGAAATCCACCGTCTGGCGAGCGGTGGCTACGAGCAGATGCTCGATCAAGGGTGTCTACGAGCAGATGCTCGATCAAGGGTGTCTACGAGCAGATGCTCGATCAAGGGTGGCTACGAGCAGATGCTCGATCAAGGGTGGCTACGGGCAGATGCTCGATCAACGCCACTCTGCTCCCGAGTTTTTGAGCCCGCTTCGCGCAAGCCGCGGGGTTTTTGCATCGGTCACGCTCACCTCATTGCACGTTCCGATCAATCGAAAACCACAACGATGTAGACGCTGAATGGTTGGGGTGTTGATACATAGAACCGTGTACCGCGAAACCACCCTGGTCTTGCGCATTCCGGCTCAGAGATCGCATGAGTTACCCAAGCGGGTTGCGATTAAATTTCTGATAGGGTAGCCGCACACCCGCAACGAAGTACTGGTCGGCGCGGAGGCTGGTTGGAGCTGTCAGCGAGAGCTCACCTACGCTCGTGACTACGTCGTCTTGGTCTACCCCGTCGCCTGAGACGCCAAACCCACCGACAAGGACTGAGCCCGCTTTGTAAAGTGGCGAGCTACCTGGGAAAAACACAATACCGTTTTGGTTTTGAATGTTGGCTGGATCGCGGAAGTTGCGAGAGGCGTTAAATGCATCGAACGAAATGACGCTTGCGGATGCCGGGTCTGCATAGATCGATGCGGGCAGTGGTGAATTGGGAATGCTATTCTCTGCTGTCTTTGGATTGATGCCCGGCATGTTCAGAATGCTGAAATCACCGGGCGAAGTGTTTTCAGCGCCAGTTGGGAAACGGGGTGCGGCGAGGAACCGAAAAGTGCGATTGGTAAAGGCTGTGTTGCGAGGAACGTCGGAGGTGTTGTCGTTGTTTGCATCGACTTCGTCAGCCGATTGGAGGCGATCGCTGGCGTAGTATCCGGTGTTTCTGCTTTTTGCAACCGCCACATCAATGGAGAAAACGGTCGCATCAGGCATGCGATAGAGCCCAAGGACTTCTCCTGAGGAGTCGCTAACGGCAAATACCATTCGAGTCCGCGCACCCGGACGAAAGGATGAGTCTAATCGGATGGCTGCTCGCGTGATCGCTGCTTGTGCTATCCCTTCTTGAATCACTTTTTCGACGTCGGCTGCTTTGAGATTATCTACGGACGAATCATGAGGACGTACCAACCAGCCCTCCGGTACGGCTTGGCCAGGTTTACTCAAAGATCCAGGAGCAGGTCCTGGTACGACCGGTTGATCCGTTCCGGAGTTACTTCCCGTCGCAGCGCCGAGGCTGCGTCCGACTTGGAGTAAACGCTGCTGTCCGGTCACTGGATTTTCACGTGTTGGATGCGGGCCAAAAATTTCTAGGGTGATACCAACCAAATCGATGCGTCCGCTGATTCCGCGAATCGAAGGAACATCGGGCAGAGACCCGAGCATGGAAGGCGGGATTAGGGGATCGACTGGCGTAGCGTTGGGCCCAAAGGTTGTTCCGCCTGCCGTAAAGAAGGCAATAAACTCGGCTTCCAACACGCGACTTGCGTTAAGCCGCTGTGTTTCGGTCTGCGGTGCGAGCATACTTGCGGCGCGAATGTCGCTGTGCTCAAAGCCTTGTTCGTAAGAAGCGTATCCATTTGTGCCGGGAAAAAAGACTCCCACACCACCGATGAGTTCGACACGCATCACTTCGCCTGCCGCGTTTTTGATTTGACGGTAAAGCGGGATACCTCCCGGCAGTGTTGCGATTCCTCGGCTTTGAGCTCGCGTTAGAACTCCGGATTGAGTGCCGTAGGACTCCGGAAACAACTTCATGTAGTCGATGGCAGCGGTACCGACAAAGGCAGGATTAACGTTGAAGCGACGACTCAGTGAAATATCGTCACCTCCGAAGCCTTTGATGCCATCCAAACCAGGATGAGTCGAGCTATCGCGACTTTGATGTTCGATCGCAAACAAATCGACCAATGGGGTATTTGCGATGGAAGGTGGAAAATGCCCTCCGACACCGATTGGCGCGACAAAGCCAGGACCACGCCAAGGAGAGTCTTTATCCAAGAGATTCGGATTGGATTCGACTTCGCGCTGCGTCACTGTCGACTGGCTGATGAATCGAACCGTTCGCGAAGTTAATGGAGCTTGGTTGTTGGAAAAGAAAGCGGCGGTGCGTGCTTTCGCAACGGCTCCATCGATGGCGAAGACCAAGTCTTCGGTGCGACCGGCAAAATTTGTTAGCACTTCCTGTTCAGCTCGAACGCCCAAGATCTGTCCGGCGCGATCCACGATTGCAATGATTGCATCGTTGCTCGGTGTGGCCATCGAAGCTCGTTGTAGCAGTTTGGTGACTTCGTCAGTTGAGAGAACCGTATCGGGGGGAAGAAAAGAGTCGTCTTCTCCGGAAACCAATGGGATAGGTGGCGGGGGCGTGTTTGCATTGATCAAGTCAACGATACTGAGAACGTCCAGGGGGCTAACGGTACCGTCATTATCTACGTCTGGAAATTCTGTAACTTCTCCTTCTCCGAAGGACGACGGACTAGGAATTGTAGAGGGCGAATGCAATCGGTTGATTACGGCTAGAGCATCCAGCGGGGAGACCAAAGCGTCGTTATTAACATCTTCGGGCAGGGCGACGTTGTGCCAAGGAGATGCGGAGAAAGTTAGGCGATTTTGTAGGTTCTCGAAGGCAAGTTTTCTATGGGTTGCGACACGTCGCGATTCGGTTTGTCGAGTTCCTCGCTTGTTCATGGTCGGTTGCCTTGGTGCTGGGAACGAATGTGAGCTATGCGAGGATTTTAAGGGGTCAGGAGAAATAGGTCGCGATCGCTATGCAGCAGATCAATTTCGGATGGTCGGATATTGGGAACTTGGGGATTCTTGGGCGGCGGGGAGATTTAAGTGGAAAGTTAACTGCGGACTGGGATTTGCTGAAGAAGTAGGCGAATTCGGCAATATTGTTTTTTCGGGTAATCCTTCGATAGCCGATATAACCGCTAGTTCCGGACTCTTTATCAGCTTATTTTGATTTTAATGTGAATGTGGTGAAAAGTGCTCAAGTTTCGGCGAAGCTTGTTCTTCGGTCTGGCGTTGCTATTCGCCAGTTCGACCGCTCGCGATGGGCTTGGGCAAGTCTCCGTAAAACTTGGCGGTACAGCTAGTATAGGAGATACCGACGTAGCGCAGGGCATTTCCGATGTAGCGTTACAACCGCAGGACGACAGAGTAACCGACAACGGCGCCCGCGAGCCAAAGAGTTTGCGTCCCTTTGGATTATCTGAGTCTTCATTGCGTGACGCCGAGAGCTATTTGCCACCGACAAGGCCGCTGTTTCGCTCGATGTTCGACGCACCGACTGGTTACACAGGTGGAACAAGCGTCTTGCCTACCGAGTCGCAGAACACGGAGCATTTCGTACCTATCGAAGATCGCTGGAGAATCGGTACACCCGCATGGGATCGATATGGCAAAGGACATCCACCGATCGACGATTATCCCTTTGTGCAGGGTGCTTGGTGGGATCCGTATAACCAAAACGTTTTGAAGGGGGATTATCCGATCGCAGGGCAAGACCTCTTTTTGCGTCTTGGGTTAAGAACTCAGAACTTGGTTGAGTATCGTCAGACGCCGTTGCCGACGACTCCGTTTGAGTCGACGGTGGTTCCAGGAGAGATCGAGTTTTTTGGCAACCCAAACCAATTCTTCTTTACTCAATACAATTCAGCATCGATCGATCTATTCAAGGGTGATAGTGTCTTTCGCCCTTTTGATTGGCGATTCAAAGCGAACTTCATTTTCAATCAGAACTATTTAAAGGTAGAAGAGTTGGGAGTGGTATCTCCGGATGTTCGCGATGGGACAAATCGACACCGCACGGATTGGGCATTAGAAGAATGGTTTTACGAATCAAAGATCGCGGATATGAGTCCGAATTACGACTTTGTATCGGTGCGAGCTGGTTCCCAATTCTTCAACAGTGATTTCCGAGGATTCATCTTCGCTGATACGAATCGAGCGGTACGGGTATTTGGAAATCGATTGAGCAACCAAGACCAGTACAACGTGATTTGGTTCGATCAGACAGATAAAGACACGAACAGTTTGCTCAATTCATTTGACGACAGGCATCAGAACACACTGATCTTAAACTACTACCGAAATGACTTCGTGTTTCCTGGTTACAACACGCAGGTCTCGTTCCACTACAACCGAGACAAAGCGAGTTTTAAGTTCGATGACAATGGATTTTTGGTAAGGCCTGATCCTGTGGGGGTGTATGCACCGCACCAGGTGGACGCTTATTATTTGGGTTGGGCGGGGAATGGACATATCAACCGAATCAACGTCAGCCACGCTGCATACTACGTTACGGGGAATGACGAGCTGAATCCACTGGCAGGCGCCCAGCAGGATATCAATGCCTTCATGGGGGCTTTGGAACTTTCTTATGACCGCGACTGGGCACGCTTTCGTTGTTCGTATTTTTATGCCTCTGGGGATTCCGATCCGACCGACAGTCAAGCGAACGGATTCGATGCGATTTTCGATAACCCTAATTTCGCTGGAGGTGAATTCAGTTATTGGAATAGACAGCAAATCAAACTTTTTGGGGTGAACTTGGTTCAGCGTCAGAGTTTGATTCCGAATTTGCGGAGCAGCAAGTTTCAGGGGCAGACGAATTTCGTAAATCCAGGAATCCAGTTGGTAAATGCTGGCTTTGATGCGGATTTAACGACCAAGGTCAAGTGGATCAACAACGCGAATTATCTATGGTTTAATCACACTGGGCCCTTGGAAATCTACACGTTTCAAGGAAAGGTTCGGGATGAAATCGGCCTGGATTTGAGTACAGGGATTGAGTACCGTCCGTTATTAAACAACAACATCTTATTTGTCGGAGGCGTGTCGGGGTTGGTGGTTGGAGATGGATTTCGTGACCTGTATCAACCGCTCTATGGAGAGGTGCCAAACCTTGCTGCAGGATTCTTTGAAGCGGTCTTCGAGTACTAGAGTCTGTCATCCACAGCAGTGTGATTATCCATCCTTGCAACGGGTTTATCTAGCATTGCCGCAGTGGATGAGCGATTCGAGAACAAAGGGGATCTGCGCATGTTAAGGGGACGTTCGTCGAAGCGTTACGACAGGATAATTATGAGAGCAGGTCGTGTTGGACTTTTTGAATGCGATCGCCTTCTTTCGAAGGCAGCAGTTTATCTGTTGGTCTTACTGGGGATTGATTGGTGTCAAGTTCACGCGCAAGTCGTCGAAGGTAATACAAACGTTCGTTCGGGTACCCCAGGGCTGCCGTTAACGACGAAACCGATACAGGGCAAGCCCGGAACAAAATTCCACACGCCCAGTGCGCCGGCTCCGCGTGGAGAGGACCCTTGGGGCCCAGCGAAAGCTCTGGGTATCGCAGGGAATGCTTCGTATCCAATCCCTGAGGATCTGTGTAACGTAGACATGTTGAGGCAGAGTCGTGAAGATGCGCTGCTCAAGGGGCAGTCTTGCATTCATTGTCACACCGATGTCGGTACGATGCACGCACCGAACACGGTACAAATCGGATGCACGGACTGCCATGGTGGTAACGCGAACGCTTGGACTAAGGAAGCGTCCCATGTGCAACCGAAGTATCCAGCGTTATGGCCATCGGCGGCGAATCCGGTGCGCTCTTACGCATTGATGAACTACGAGAGTCCGGAGTTCGTGCGGTTCATGAATCCTGGAGACTTACGCGTCGCTCATATAGCTTGCGGTCAGTGTCATGCAAACGAAGTGTTGCAATTGCGTAAAAGCATGATGACACACGGGTGTATGCTTTGGGGTGCTGCCATCTATAACAATGGAGGTTCGCCTACCAAGTGGGCTCGGTATGGCGAAAGCTATTCAATGTACGGGCATCCGCAGCGATTGCAGAACGTCCCGGCACCGACTCAGTATGAAATCGACTTCAAGGGGATGATACCCTATCTCGATCCATTACCTCGATTCGAAGCGTCCCAGCCTGCAAATCTACTGAGGATTTTTGAGCGTGGTGGTCGTTTCCGTTCGGAGATTGGAATTCCCGAGCGAACCGAAGAGCCAGGGCGACCTCGTGAGCGATTGAGCAACCGTGGGCCTGGGACTGAAAACCGAACTGATCCGGTCATGGTGGGATTGCAGAAAACGCGTTTGCTGGATCCTACGCTGAATTTCTTGGGTACAAATGATCACCCAGGAGATTACCGCAGCAGTGGATGCAGCGCATGTCACGTTGTCTACGCCAACGATCGCTCCCCGACAGCATCTGGTCCTTTTGCTAAATATGGGCATCGGGGCTTGGCAGCAGCCGAGAAAGACGATTGGGTAAAATACATCGATCCGACGATTCCCAAGGATGAGCCGGGCCACCCTATACAGCACTTGTTCACCAACAGTATTCCAACGAGTCAGTGCATGGTTTGTCACATTCACCCGGGGACTACGGTGATCAACACCTATTTGGGGTACATGTGGTGGGACAATGAAACCGATGGTCAATGCATGTATCCCAAGACCCAAAAGAATCCGACAGCCGAGGAATTGGTAGAGGCTTCTTGGTCGAACCCAGAAGAATCTGCCGCTCGCGGCTTATGGGGTGATCCGAAGTTCTTGGAGAACGTTAGCGACTTGAATGGGCAATTGCAGCACACGCAGTTTGCCGACTTTCATGGGCACGGATGGGTGTTTCGAGCGGTGTTCAAGAAAGATCGTGTTGGGAATTTGCTCGATCACCAAGGTGAGAAAATCGAATCTCCAAGCACTCCAGATTTGATGGCAGGAGTAGAACCGTCCAACGATTTTGAGAAGATCCATGGCAAGCAACGGGATGGCGTTCCAGTCCATTTGATGGACATTCACATGGAGAAGGGAATGCACTGTGTCGATTGCCATTTTTATCAAGATGGACACGGAGATACTAAGCTGTACGGTGAAGTTCGAGCTGCGATTGAGATTCAGTGCGTCGATTGCCATGGAGATGCTTCTCAGAATCTGATCGACAAAGTCGACCAGGAGGTCAAGCGAGGATTACCTGCTCAGTTGCCCACTAGCGGGCCTGCTTCTGGCGAGCAACCAACAAATCTATTGGCATTGCGCACAGCCTTTGGCAAGCCACGCTTTGAGATTCGACGAATCCCGGGTCGCAAGCCTGTGTTGATCCAACGAAGCAATGTGGAAAAGGATCTGGAGTGGGTTGTGACTCAAACGGCTGAAACGATTGATCCTAATAGTGATTCGTACAATCCCCGGAGTCACATGGCGAAGACTGTACACGTAGAAGAAGATGGTAGTATGCGTTGGGGAGGCAAGCCGCAGGAAGGCAAGTGTGCACACCACAACAAGAACATGAATTGCATCGCTTGCCACAGTTCTTGGAATCCGAGTTGTTTCGGATGCCACTTGCCGCAGAAGGCGAACATCAAAGCTCCAAATTTGCACAATGGGGGTGAAGTTTCTCGGAACCGTATCTCCTACAACTTTCAAACCTTGCGCGATGATGTATTCATGATTGCGAGGGATGGAAATGTGACAGGCAATCGAATAGGTCCAGCTCGCAGTTCGTGCGCGATCCATGTTGGGAGTTACAACAGTAATCGAGAGTCCATCTATGTTCAGCAGCAGACGATAAGCGGTGAGGGGCTCAGCGGAATTGCCTTTAGCACCAATGTGCCACATACGGTTCGAGGCGGTAGCGGATGGGATCCAAGTCACGCGACTCGACCTCCGGGGACTTACGAGACGAAGTCATGTACCGACTGTCATATCTCGGTGAATAACGACAACAATGCGATCATGTCACAACTTCTGATGCAAGGGACCGGTGCGACGAACTTCATCGGAAAGTACTGCTGGGTGGGCGCTGGAGAGCATGGGCTAGAAGGGGTTGTTGTCACCGAGCAAACGGAACCGCAAGCGGTATTTGGAAGTACCTTGCATCAGATTGCTTATCCTGAGAATTACCGCAAGCACGTTGAAGAGAATCATCGGGAGTTGGAGCACGCTCATGAGCATCCGGGGCGCGATGTTCTCGAAGCATTGAGTCCGAAGTTCGGCAAACCAGAGATACTCTCCTTGCAGCATCGCGGCGAATATCTGTATGCGGCTTGTGGAGAAGGTGGTCTGCGCATCTTTGACATTGCCTTCATCGATCACAAAGGGTTTGCTGAGCGGATCACAACTGCCCCTGTCTCGCCGCTTGGGCAACGGTTTTATGTGCGGACGAAATACGCCACGAGTGTGGCCGCACCGACCACAATTGCGCCTGATCCTACGCGGACGCATCGACCTGAGAATTTTGAGCAAGCGATCCCCGGGCTGTACGCTTACATTTACGTCACTGACAAGTACGAAGGGCTGATCATGGTCTCGGCAGCTACCTTGCTCGACGGGAATCCAGCCAACAATTTCCTGGAACGCGACGTCACATTTAATCCCGATGGATTACTGTGTGGTGCGACGGCGGTAACAATCGCTGGGAATTATGCATATGTATGTTGCGATGCTGGATTAGTCGTGATCGATTTAGTCGAGCCGACCAAACCCAAAGTGGTATCGGTGGTTGGGAATGATTTGGTGCGAGGTCCGAAGAGTGTAGCAGTGCAGTTTCGGTATGCATTTGTATGCGATGAGGATGGGGTGAAGGTATTTGACGTTACCGAGTTGTCCACACCGCAGTTCGTGCACGCAGTAGAACTTAATCATGCACATAGTATTTACTTGGCACGAACTTATGCGTACGTAGCAGCAGGGCCGCAGGGGTTGGTCATTTTGGATATCACCGATCCGACGCAAGCTTACATAGATCAGGTTTACGATGCCAATGGCCACATCAATGATGCGCATGACGTCAAGTTGGGAATCACCAATGTCAGTCAATTTGCTTATGTAGCAGATGGCAAGAACGGGTTGCGAGTGGTGCAGCTAACGAGCCCTGAGTTACCTGGAAATGACGGATATACACCTCGCCCGAATCCTTGTTTGGTTGCAACTCGCAAGTTACCCAAGGGTGGGCATGCGTTATGTGTATCTCGGGGGATGGATCGGGATCGTGCGGTCGACGAGTCAGGCAATCAGATTGCGGTTTTCGGACGGGTAGGAGCAAGGCCTTTGAATCGTCAGGAGGTATGGCGGATGACACGCAAGCCAGGTGGAGGGGTGTTGCAAGTCAGCGACGATCCATTTGATACACGAGTATACCAATATCCCAAAGAGTTACTCGAGCGAGTCGGGATCCCCCAAAGTCGCTGATCGCTCCGCGATCAGTGGGATGTATGATTAGAAATTAGATTTTTGCTATTCGTGCGGATGTTTGTTGAATCGCACTATTCGCTTGGCTTCCAAATCCATTCCCCCTTCTTGTTGATGTAACCTCGTTTACCCTCGAAAGCGACTTCTGCGAGTCCCTCCTGGAATCCACCATAAATCCAATTGTATGGACCGGGAATCATCACCTTACCGTCTCGATCAATGAATGCCCAAGTTGAGTCATTGATCTGTACGCCGGCGAGCCCATCGCTAAAGTTGTTTGCAGCTTCGAATCTTGGGGGGATTACCCATTTTCCTTCCGTATCTATGTAACCGAATCGGCCAGCTTCGCGGACGCAAGCTAAACCTTCTGAGAATTCGGAAGCAACCTGAAAACGTGGTTCGATAACGACAATCCCATTGGCATTGAGATAACCAGTTTTTGTGCCTTGCTCAAAGCGGATGAGTTCTTGAGGCCTGCCAGTTGCATAATGGAGCGGCGATGGTTCCTGTACGACTTTCCCAGATCGGTCTATAAATTTGTAATCGCATTCAACCCCTGTATCAGCGATTTTCCCGAAGAGCTTGCTGATGAATTTTTCAGTACCGACTCTAGCTAATCCATGGCGGAAGTTTGACGCAGCATCGTACTTCGCTTCTATGACCACCCTACCAGACTTGTCGATGTAGCCGAATTTATTCGGACGCCTCTGGTCACTAAAGGTTGCTAACCCATCGGAAAACTGACCGACATTATCAAATTGCGGTTGTATGATTTCTCGACCAGTTTCATCGATAAATCCCCATTTTCCGATCCGTTGTACTGCTGCGAGTCCTTCTGTGAAAGGAAAAGCGTTTTCAAACGTGGGTTCGATGACAATTTTTCCGTCGCGATCGATGAACCCTATTTTCCCTTTAAGCGTTACGCAGAAGAGTTTGCGATTTGATTCTTCGATTGGGATCGCGCAGCAATGAGTGACGGCATTCCAAAGGCAAAGAACAGTTAGAAACAACATGAACGGGGATGGTTGAAGCATAAACCTACCTTGGGCTCGTGTTGGTTTCTAGGTAATCGATGCGTAATCGTAGGATGAAATCCGTTGAACGAGTCTTGCTAGACCATGTAATAGTTACAGCATAATCCCTTGGAACGCGTTTCACCAAAGCAGCAGGCAGGGATTGTATACAATCCCAATTTATTGTATACAATACGGGTGGGTTTAATGATCGTTGGAAAACTGCAGTAGGACACAGCTAGGAAGTCGGTGTTACAGTTCTTTCAGCGGATCGTTAGACTGCAAATACGTTCGTTTTTCTGGATTATCCCTCTTAGTATGAGCCTTTTCATGAGCAAATTCAGTGTGATTCCCTCCGCCGACGAACTTCAAAAAATGCAACGGGACTTGAAGTTCTATCCGGTGGAGAACGCAAACCCAAAGGCTTTGACTTCCAGCCAAATCGAACACTACAACACTCGGGGATTCATCGCTCCTCTCGATGTGTACTCCCCATCGGAAATTGCTGAAATCCGATCGTATTTCGATCAACTTCTCGAGCGCGTTGTGGCAGAAGGTGGAAATAGCTATTCGATCTCTTCGGCGCATCTGAAATATGGCCCCGTCTACGATATCCTTACCAATCCCCGTATCGTTGAATATGTCTCCGATCTCTTCGGTGAAAATGTGATCGCTTGGGGATCGCACTTCTTCTGCAAAATGCCTCATGACGGCAAAACGGTCGCTTGGCACCAAGACGCCAGCTACTGGCCACTTTCTCCTTCCAAAGCCGCAACGGTTTGGCTTGCTGTCGATGATGCAGATATCGAAAACGCTTGTATGAAATTTATCGCCGGCTCTCACCACTTCGGTCACATGACTTACCGCGAAAGTGACAGCGCAGAACACAATGTTTTGAATCAGTCGATCGATAACGCCGAGCAATACGGCCAAGTCGTTTATGATCAACTCAAAGCTGGTCAAGTTTCCATCCATAGTGACTTGCTACTGCACGGTTCAGAAGCCAACGAATCATCGCGACGACGTTGCGGATTGACTCTTCGTTATTGCGCTGCAAGCGTTCGTGCCGGGATGCAATGGAACGAAAAGGGAATCCACGTACGAGGTTCCGATGCCACTGGACATTGGTTCAATAACCCACGTCCTCAACGGGTGTTTTAATCAATTGCCTACGATCGAGTTGAACTTTTTGATTTCGTACTCATACTCGTACTCTCACTCGTACTCCTGCTCGTAATCGAAAGTCTCTTCTGGCAAACGAATTAGGATTTCCATCGGACGGGATCCGAGCAAGAGCAGTTGCTCGAGTACGAATAGCGCCAGTATTCTATTCTCGTAATTCTATTCTCGTACCGACCAATAATTCCTAAAAAGCCTCAAAAGCATGGCATGAGATGCCATGCTCCGTTGCTATGCAACATTTTGGGGATACTAGGGCGAGGTGGGGCGGCTAGTAGTTCGGATTACTCGAAACCTGCTTCGCACCACTGGCTGAAACGGTGATTGGTGCAAGCCCCAAGGCCACGCGGGCGGGGTCGAGCAGTCCCTGCGTGCGGCTTGATCCACAGCGTGTGACTCCAATATCACGAACAGCCAAGAGCGTTTCAAGATCTTTTACGCCACCCGCAGCCTTGACTTGCACGTGCGCTGCTGCTTGCTGACGCATCAGTCGCAAATCGTCTAACGTTGCGCCGCTCGTTCCATATCCGGTGGAGGTCTTTACCCAATCTACGTTTAGTTCGCTACAAATACGGCAAAGCTCAATCTTGTGACTTTCTTGCAAGTAACAATTCTCGAAGATGACTTTGATCTTCTGTCCTGCGGCATGCGTCAACTCGGTAAGTACCGCGATCTCATCCCGCACGTAGCCCCACTGACCGCTGAGAGCTTGGCCGATGTTGATAACAATATCTAGCTCTTCACACCCATCGTCGATTGCTTCGAGCGCTTCTGCCCGCTTAATAGAAGTCTTGTGCCCACCGTGAGGAAACCCGATGGTTGTCGATGCCTTGACGGTGGACCCTGCAAGCCGCTGTGCGCAACGTTTCAAGTAATACGGCATGATACATACGCTCGCAACGTCATAAGCGAGTGCAAGGTCAATTCCATTTTCGAGATCAGCTACGGTCATGGTGGGAACCAATAGCGAATGGTCGATCATTTTTGCTAGTTCGTTGTAGGAAACCTTTATCATGCCTTCATACTTTCTTGCTCGAAAATAGGGTCGGTATGCGGTATAACCGCCGTGGGCGAGGGTGATGATTTCTTTCCCTGCCTTTCAAGTCCAAATTCACTCCAACTTTCCGCATTCTATCATGCAAAACCGAAAACTAGGAACCAGAGATCAATGGCGTCTTGCAGAATCCTTTGTTCGTAACCGTCGCGATTTTCTCATGGCTGGAGCGTCTCTAGCCGTACTTCCACTCGCTGCAAAAATCGCCCCTGCCCTGACTCGTTCGCGATTGAATTGGGTGGATGACCCTTTTTCTATGGGGGTAGCTTCTGGTGACCCAGCTACAGATGGCTTTGTCCTCTGGACGCGGCTTGCGCCTGACCCGGTGCACGCGGAAGCGACATCGGCATTAATGGGACTTGGAGATGATGCTGTCGAGGTGACTTGGGAAATTTCAGAAGACCCCGCGATGCGCAAGATCCTCAAGAGCGGCAAGACACTTGCCACGCCTCAATTGGGCTATTCGGTGCATGTGGAAGTTCATGGACTTCGGTCAAATCAATGGTATTGGTATCGATTCCAAGTTGGCGATGCGGTCAGTCCGATCGGACGCACGCGAACCAGTCCAACGCGTGACCAAAAAGTCGAACAACTCCGGTTTGCTTTCGCGTCTTGCCAGCACTACGAAGCTGGTTTGTACACAGCTTACGAACACATGGTCGCCGAAGAACTAGATCTGATCCTACACCTTGGAGACTACATTTACGAAGGGCCTGCTGGCAAAAATAAATTGCGAACGCACAACTCCCCAGAGATTGTCAGTTTGAACGACTACCGCAATCGCTATGGCCTTTATAAAGCCGATGCGCAGCTCAAGGCTGCACACGCATACGCACCTTGGCTTGTTGTTTGGGATGATCACGAATTCGATAACAACTGCGCGGGATTGATCTCCGAAGAACTTTGGGTCGACCCACGCGAATACGCAGTTCGTCGAAGCAATGCCTATCAAGCTTACTACGAGAATCAGCCTCTGCGCTCTTCTGCGATGCCCAATGGCCCCGACATGCGACTCTATAGGGATGTTGCATTCGGAAACCTAGCAAGCTTTGCGATGCTCGACACGCGTCAGTATCGTTCGGATCAACCCAACGGTGATCGAGCGGGTAAAATCGAAGGTGCGGTCCTGCACCCGAAAGCGACCATGCTCGGTAAAGCCCAAGAAGCATGGTTAAATGCGCATTTGGAAGACTCAACAGCTCGCTGGAACATTTTGGGACAACAAGTTATGGTCGGACGCGTGGATCGAACGGCTGGCGACGACAAATCCTTCAGCATGGACCAGTGGTCGGGCTACGATGCGCCTCGCAAACGACTTTTGGAGCAAATCAAGCGATTGCCAGCTGCCAATACCGTGGTATTGACGGGAGATATTCACAGCAATTGGGCAAACGAATTGTATGTCGATTTCGATCGCCTCGAAGCAGACCCGGTAGCTACGGAATTTGTTGGCACTAGCATCTCCTCGGGTGGAAATGGTTATGACCACGCCAAGCAAGAGAAAGAACTTTACAGCGAAAACCCATTCGTGAAGTTCCACAACGCCGAGCGAGGTTATGTCTCTTGTACGGTTACTCCAAAGGAATGGAAAACTTACTACCGCACGGTCGAGTATGTCGATCGCCCCGGAGCTCCCCTGAGGACGCGGGCGGAGTTTACGGTCGAGCACGGTAAACCCAAATTGGTTTCGTGATCCAACCGTAGTTACTACGAATGGCTTGCTTCACCAACGCAGGGCTTGGAGTGGACTGGCAAAGTCGTCAGTCCACGTGTGGAGACCCTCCGGTTGGCTTGATGGACTAAGCTTTTCGCGTGCTCCCGGCCAGGCAGGAAGCGTTGAACTTGGTGGGAACAACAACAGCCAGCGGACCTGCCCACTTTCGACGAGCAGAGGTTTAAGCTCCAATTCTTGTCCGGTCAGAAAGAGGGTTGGTGCAAGGTCTAGATTTCGATTGGTGATGTTGATCGCCAGTAATCCGTCTGGCTCGAGTCGCTTTCGGTATAGCTCGAACGCTTGTTTAGTCAGCAGATGCGTCGGCAGTGCATCATTGGAAAATGCGTCGAGAACCAGCAGGTGGAGTTTGGGGAGCGAATCCGCAGATGCTTCGCGTTGGAGCAAGTAGCGGCCATCACCAAGCAGAAGACGGGTTTCGCCTGAGTGAGATTTTAAGTATCGAAAATTCGACTGGGCCAACTGTACGACAGCCGGAGAGACTTCGTAGTAGGTCAGTGTGTCGGCATGTTCCGCGTATAAACTAAGCGAGCCAGCACCTAGCCCCACAATGCCGACTTGTAAGGGAGCCGGAAACCGCTCATGTGCCCAGCCCCAAGCCAACGCGACGCCAGAGTCTGAGCGATAATAGGTAGTGGCATCGGGGTGCAGTAGGCCTGAGAAAGGTTCGGTGCCGTGTCTTATTTGTCCGTGGAGCATCGCTCGAATTTTCTCTTGCGTGTTTTCGACGACACTTACTACCCCATAAAAATCCCGTTTCTTCGCTACCACTTCTTCGCGGCTAGGTGCTGCGAGAACTGCCACGATTAATAGCAACGCGAGAGTAGAGCTAATCATGGTGACGGGCCATTGAATGCGCCGAATCCACTGGTTTGTTGTGACTGCTGGAAAAAGCGAAGTTGCGTAGTAGCCTCCACCGGCAAGGATCCCCAAAGCCAGACCAAGATGCAGTTCCCAGTAATCGGTTAGCCAGATGGGGGCGATGAGGGAAACAAACGAGCTGCCGAGAACCCCTCCGAATGAAATCCACAGGTAAAACGCGGAGATTTGTGCAGCCGCTGGTCGCAGCGCGTAGATCAGGCCATGGCAAGCCAGACCGATGAGTGCTACGACGAGAAGGTATCCAGCTAGAATTCCCCACCAAGGGACCCAAAGTTTAAAAATCAGCAAGAGCAAAGCGAGACAAACGCCGCAGCTAGCAGCAAGCCATTGCAGGTTCCAACGCGACAAGGGGGCGAAGGAGAATGCCGCCCACCAGGTAGCTAAATAAACGGCAAGCGGAATAGACCAAATGCCTGGAACGATGATCCCCGCTTGACTAGCTTGGCTTGTCGCTGCGGAAAGAACGATCGAAGAGCAAGCGGAAAGTGAGATCCACATGGCGATGCGCCAAGCGTCTAACGACGGACTGGATGTGGCTTCCGGGGGAATCACGGCGTCGGTCGCGTTTCGCAGTCTTAAGGACGACTGAACCCATAGACAAGCGAGAGCGATGTAACCGAGACTCCAGAGGATGCGTTGAGTTTGTAGGCCGATGGTCGGTTCGATGATGAATGGATAGGCCAAACAAGCGAACAGCGAGCTTAAATTCGATAGAGCGTACCAATGAAAAGGTTGAGCCGACACGTTCGTGCGGTGAAACCAAACAGAAGCGAGCGAACTGGTGCTTGACAAGAGTATCAAGGGCAGGCCGATTCGAATGAAAAGGTCGGCGAAAATCGATATTACGGGATATCCAGGCCACCATTCTCTTGGGGAGATGGCAAGGAGCATTAAGAGGGGGATCGACAGTCCCCAGGCAGCTGTATGCAGGCGGGCTTGTGAGCGCAAGTCTTGAACTCGACCAAGGCGGTGGGCATAGTAGACACCAATTAAAAGTGCGGTTTGGAAGAGGGTCAAACAGGTCGCCCAGACTTGGGCGCTTCCTCCCCAAACGGGCAATAGCGACTTGCCCAACAAAGGTTGGATGGAAAACAGCAGAAAAGCGTTCAAACAGATTAGTAGTGTCCAATGCATGGGGTAGTATTGTACCAACGCCTGAAGGGAAGTCGGTTGCATCGAATTGGATTTGTTTTCTAGCAGGTTGATTAAAGATGGCATCAGTGAGGTTTTCTGGATTAATTCCGCCGATGATTACACCTATGCAAGGCCGTGATCGCTTGGATTGCGAGGGTCTTGAGCGGTTGCTCGATCACTTGATCGGCGGAGGTGTGCATGGCGTATTTGTGCTTGGGACGACCGGCGAAGCTCCGTCGTTGAGTCATGCGATGCAACGGGAAGTGGTTCGTCAGACGGTGCGGTTCGTCGCAGGGCGCGTGCCGGTGTTGGTCGGTATCACCGATACTTCATTTGTTGAGAGTGTAGCGCTAGCGAAACATGCGGCAGACTGCGGGGCGACGGCATTGGTTTTATCGACCCCGTATTATTTTCCAGCTGGCCAAACCGAATTGCGATACTACGTCGATCAGTTGGTTCCCGAGCTTCCTTTACCGGTCATGCTCTACAACATTCCATCCCTGACGAAGGTCGCCTTTGAAATTCAGACGCTAGAGTATTTGAGCAAGCATGATCGGATTGTCGGGTTGAAGGACAGCGGTGGGGATCTTGGGTATTACGCTCAAGCGATTGGGCTTAAGCGATTGCGGCCGGATTGGTCGATCATGATGGGGCCCGAAGCCTTGCTTGCGGAGTCTTTGAGGCTTGGCGGGGACGGAGGTGTTGCAGGGGGAGCGAATATCTATCCTAACTTGTTCGTAAAGCTTTACGAACAGGTTCGCAGTGGCTCGGACGCTTGGAAGCCCCTACAGGCTCAAATTGAGAAGCTGCAGGGGATTTACGAGATCGGAAAGTACGCTTCGAGATTCGTCAAAGGGACTAAGTGTGCGGTGTCTTTGTTAGGGATCTGCGATGATTTTCTTGCCGATCCGTTTCATTCGTTCCGTCCCGAAGACCGAGAGCGATTGGCGACTGTGTTGCGGGATGTCGAGGCTAATCGGGAAGGATGGCAACTCGGATATTCTCTTTCAATTGGGCCGCGTTGATCGCTTGGTCGATCTTTCCCAGCGGGTAGGATTCTCGAACGAGTTGCTCGAAAGGGTATGTGTCTTGTGCGGAGAGCATAAAGTTGACCGCTTGGACTAGGTCTTCGCTCCGATAATTGTGAACACCTTGGATGGTCCATTGGCGTCGCACGATTTCTTCGAAGGTGATTGGGACCGGTGTGGAGGGGAAGACGGCTCCGACTAGCACGATTCGGCCACCGATACGAAGTAGCTTCAGGGCGTCCAGGGTTCCAGCATTGCTACCGGAGCATTCGATAATCAGATCGAAGCCGATCCCGTGGTGTTTTTCCGAAACCCATTCGGCCACTTGGCTAGATTCGCCAGCGAAGTGAGCGCCGAAGTGTTCCGTTGCGAGTTGACACCTAGAAGGATCAGGTTCCATACAAACGACCTCGCTAAGGCCGAGGTGATGGGCGAAAGCCGTGGCGGTGATACCGAGCATACCGGCTCCGACGACAAGAATCCGCTCATGTTTGTGGGGTTGTGCGATGCGAAATGCGGCTGCGATGGTCGAAGTCGCACAGCCGAGCGGGCAGGCTGCAAGGAGACGAAGTTCATCAGGTAGGCGAACGATGGTTGTACCGGGAACGAGTAAGCAGTGTTGAGCGAAGCCACCTTGCCAAGCCGACGCTTCCTCGGCGCGTTGGTGTCCGTATTTGAAACCTTGGGAACATTTTTGAGGCAAGCCGTTGTTGCAATAGAAGCAGTTTGAACAACTCGCGACGAGGCTCCAGACAATACGGTCACCGAGTTCGAGTAGACTACCGACCGCATCGCTTCGGGGGGCTTGGGGGCCGAAGGCAACAATCTGTCCGACGATTTCGTGCCCTAGAACAGCAGGTGGATGGGATGGGCGTCTGCCGCAAATCGTATGCAGATCGCTTCCGCAGACAGTGCAAGCCATTACGCGAACGAGAATCTCTGCCCCTTGGGGCATGCGATGATTGATTTCAGAGAACGTCCAAGGTTGATCGGGGCCTTGGAATAGTGCCGCACGGGACTTGGAAATTGGAAAGGGCTCAGGCATATCGGATGCCGTTATTAAAATAGAGGGCCAGGCTTGTTATATGATGCGCATCCATCGAGGTATCGAGGAGTATAGCGTATGGTCTATGCGGATCGGCGATCGTTTTTTCACTTTCCCAAGCGGTGGACGTTGCGAGGAAGATTTCCACCGTCTGGCGAACGGTGGCTACAGGGAAACTCGCCGAGAAGCAAAGAAGATCTCAGGGCGATGTGTCCGCCCGCTTCTACTTTCCACTTTCTA
>JBEICB010000325.1:0-4364 GCA_040373655.1 Pirellula sp.
CAACCAAATCTGCTCGAAGTCCATTTGGGACTTGCATTCTTTTGAGCGATTCTTCCGGCGTGAGTCCCTGTCCGCAGGTAATACCCGCGAGCATTACCAAAATACAAACGGAAACTGGCCAATACAACTTTGTAGGATTGGAATACCAAGTAAGCATTTTGATAGGGAAATCGAGTTGACATTTGTTTTTAGCTAGCAAACGAGTTTATCGATTATAGCGAATGTAACATGATTGTCTGATTTTCCATGTTTTCCGAAGTGATCAATTCAACCAATTTTTTCGTTCTCATCGATACAGACTCCTAATGAATCCTTAATGCAGGTGGTTGCATCTGTCTTTTTTTCGAATTGGAGGATCGAATGAGTTGGAAACTTTTTGGTTTGCTAATTTGTACAGGTTTGACCGGTTGCAGTACCGTCAGAACCACTTTCATGAAGGCCGATCCCTGTGGAAACCTAATAGAGTCCACGGGGCGATGTGAGAAGGGTGTCCCGGTGGTGGTCCGAACACCCACGCACGTTAAGGTTCAAATCTGGCAGAAAGATTTCTACAACATTGGCGATGGCAAGACGGCGGTGCATCTCCAGAACGCAACGATTCGCAATGTCAAGATCGAGAAGATAGAAACAAGCAAGCTTGTGATGCTCGATCCAAAGCGACCGATTTCGGGAATCGGTCAGTTTGAAATCAAATACGACGATTTTGGTAATGGCTCTTTGGCAGAGGTACGTTACAAGTCGGTGGATGATACGATCAAAAAAATAGGCGAACTGGCCGCAACGGTTGCCAAGAGTGGTCTGGGATTCGTAGACGGCGGAGAAACCAAATGGAGAATCATCGAGACCGACGAGAGACTCGTAGCTATGCGTACATTCTCGATCGATGCATGTGAACGTGGAGAGGTCGATGCATTCGTGCTCCAATACATCAATTGCAACGATGAGTCTCCGTGCCCGACAACAGCCCGATACGCCCCAGAGAAATAGCAATCAAATCAAAGGAACAATATCATGTATTTCTATAAACTTCGCTCCGGTTTCGCATTGGCTTCGATCGCTTTACTGATCTTGTCGGGTTGCACATCGATCAAGACTAAACCGCTATACCAAGACCAAAGAGGAAATCTCTACGGCGAGTCACATGCCAGTGGAACCAAGGGCGTACCGTGCAAGTTCAAGATCAGAAAGGGGGTTCGCCTGAGCCTCATCGAAACGATCGTCATTACCAACGAGGGGAAGGTCCTTTCGCTCGGAAACAGAGGAAAGCCCTTGCTAAAGATTCAGGAGCAAGACATAGAGGAAGACCAGTTTTTCCTCATTCATGTGCCCCGCCCATTAGCAGGAACTTTAGAAATCGGATCGTCTGATAAACCTGGATATTCTTTTAATGAACAAGGCTATCTGACCGGTATAGGCGCAATGGTTGAGGATAAGACTATCGAAGATATCACAAGTGTCCTAGGTGGACTTGCTCCCGGAGATAAAAGTTCGGAGTCTAAAGGGATGTTTCGAATGAATGATACAGATTCGAAAACATTGGATGATTTCGCGATTCGAGATCGATTGGTAGCGACTAGGGATTTCTATTGGTCTGATCCCAACTGGCACTGCGCCGTCAACGACTGGTTGCAAGAGCACGAATGCGGTAACTTGACATGTGAATCTGTTGTTGGCGATAATCGTCCACAAGTTGCATCCAAGATTTCTCCCAAAAGCATTCGATAGCGACGGTCCCGCGAGCCTATGTCCGAAAAGCACTTGCCCGAGAGCGTAGTCCAAGAAATCTGCAGTAAGCTCAACCTTGCAAGCTTGGAAGTACTTCGTTCTCAGGGCCAAGAAATCATGGCCCAGGGCATGAAGCTCGTTGAGTTGACCAGCGATGAACTTGGGCCGCTCTCAGGGGTCTACACGCAGATCCCCGTCGAAGTGAGCCTGAAATTATGCGATCCAAGCACCCTGCGAGATCTTCGGTGTTCAGAGATCTCGCAGGAGGATATCGATGAGGCGACGTCGCAAATAACGAGGCTTGTCTCACAAGGTCGGATCGCCATGGACAACCACACCCCTAAACCCGGAGCGACCCACGAGCTGAATACCGACGCGAAGGGACGCAGAGTCGTGAGCCGCCGTTGCTACAATTGATCCCTCATCAGGAGGACATCAGCCACAAATATAACGGATTCGTGCCAGTGTTTTTTGACCACGAATGTCCTGAACCTCGTGGGTTACCCCTCTAGGTGACCCATCGGTCGATGCGACCATCGAACGAGCCGACTTCTTGGTCGGTTCAAAATTGATCCTACCATGTTCAATCAGTGATTTCACATAGTTGACAACGTCCTTGTCGGTGTTCGCTGGATTGGAAACGTGACCAACGATCGACAGGGCGCTATGCGAGCGACCAATGAGTGCCACCTGTGCAGCCGACGCGATGACACCTTTGAGCTTTTTATGACATGCGTCAAGCGAAACGACTCTCTGGTGGACTGCTTCCTGAAATTGCTTTCCCGCTAGTTTTACCTGTGAAATATCCAGCTTAGTCGAAACCGCACCTATCAAATTCCGAAGTTCCTTCCTAGCGGTTGTCGTTAAATCTGCATCGGTCACCTTTGCGATCCCCTTCTTTTTCGTTGAAGAAGAGCCTGCGGTATCGGCAGCAAATGCAGCAGATGGGGCCAGTGTCAGGCTGGATCCAAGGGCGATCCCGTGCCCTTGAAACGCATCGCGAATGGCAACTTGATTGGCTCCCGCATTGCTTTGCTCGTCGGCCAGAATCATGAAGCGTCCGACTTCTCGGAAGTACTCCATACGCTGTGGAGCGTTCTTAGTAGCTTCGACAAGCAGCTTGCTGGCGATTTGAGTCGCCAACAGTAGATTCGATTCGTTCGAGGAAGTCATTCCACTAAAAATATTCACGATCGTGTCATAAAAACAGCCACTGAAAATTTGAGCGAAACTATGTTCCTCAAAGATCAGAACGCCGGGACCGCCATTGTTTGGCAAAGAACCCTGCGGTCCCCATTGAAAATTATTTCGAGCTCGCCTCGGAGCTGCCGCATTGTGGCCCGGTATCCATTTACCAATACCTTCGGAGATTTCTTCAGCTAAGGCCTCGACGGAGTTGCTACCCGAGATTTTCGATAAAACAGCAACCCGAGTGTCTTTGTCGTGCAAGGCGGTGATGATGGCAACACAATCGCCAAACGCCTCATGGAACGCGTTGACTTCAAAACGACTCGATCCCCAGAAATCTGGCCGAATCGCGTCAAGAAAAGCATGCCCCGCCTCATGCGCTACCACATCCGTACTGGCTCCAGAAAAATAGGTCTTCGTACCGACCTTCTTATGAAAGAAACTCAAGCTTGATCGGTTGTAAAATGCATTGAGATCTTCACCTAGATCTGGGATTACGTTGAGCGTGCTTCCGATCTGCCAACGAGTTAAGTTTCCGGATATCGACTCCCACGCTTCAATCGATGCCAACGCCGCTTCTCGACATTGCCAGTAAAGAAAGCCAGGGGTTCCAACCTGGTACTGCCCCTCTGCTTCAGCTCCCTGCACACTGAGCTTGGCTCTGCCTGCACCGCGATCCGGTCTAGGAGTGACCACCCGGCTGGGCAAGAGATTCTCGACGGCTGGATCATTGGGTATGAAGTTAATCGGCATCTTTTACTCCCTGTTGAACTGCTAATCATGTGGCGATACTATCGATCGCCCAAATTTCTCATAAAGTAAGCGTTGCGAGAATCCAATTTCTATCAAAATTTCTGCTCTTCAGGAATCTTTTACTAAAACGTGTGCATCGAAGCTGTGTGGGGAAAAAGGCTTAAACCCTCACAAATACCCAGTGAATCAACTTTACTTCGATGCGTTTCTATTCGCAAATTCATAAAGAGTATTGTGGATCGTTCCCTGGACCGGACTTCCATCGCTCGCCTTGAGCTTGTAGCGAATCTCCATCCCCCAACTGGGTTTGATCTTCGAGCTTTCGATACGAACCGTCTTGGTGTCATCCAAAAGCATTGCTCGCTCAATGGCTACCTTGTGCTGATCGATGTGATCCGAGCCGTACTTGGCGCTGCGTTTGAGCCCCCATTGCTCGATATGAATATTCGCTACATCGATTGATTTCGGATCGATCGTTTCATTGAATACCAGTTCGATCCCACCTTCGACCGCGTGCAACCCCAGAGGCAAATGGCTTGGTCGAGGTAATTTTCGGATCCGATACAAACCACCTGGGGCCGTTGCATTGCCGGCCCAGGAAAACATGCCGCAGATGTACAAGTGGTGATCTCCCGGCGAGAATCTTCCTCGCATCCCCCCAGTCTCTAATGCGGGAATCGGCAACTCGATCATGCCTC
>JBEICB010000423.1:0-1740 GCA_040373655.1 Pirellula sp.
CCGGCCGCCGGAATCGTTCGGATGAGCTCGCGTGTGGCGATCCGCAATCCAGAAATTGCCAACGATCCGGACAAATCACCACCAGCTTGCCTTGAGCTTTCTCCAAAAAGCCTGCTCTCTGTGACCAAACCGTGGTTAGCAACGGGGACGCTATAGGATCAATTCCCGGCTGACATCGTGTCAGTAGCGGTCGGTGCAGCAGTGCTGAATGGAGATTAGGTGGACGTATCCCGACGCTGGCAGGTCGACAAGCAACAGGAAAGAAACGGGGAACAGCCTCGACGTTTTCCGAGAGTCTCAAAGGGATTTGGCGTAGGCCGAGACAATCGCAAGTTGTATCGGGATGACCAACGATAGGTCAATTTCGCAGGGTGTCTTGAGTCTGAAAACCCTCTGGGCAGAACTTGCTCATCTTCGTGGAACCGCCTAGTGCGGACCCGCATGCTAGGTGGTGTGGGGAGGGTGCCCGGCAACGGGCATCCTTACCCGATTCGCCGCTCACCGAGGTTCTCATTGGGGCGTCAAGAGCCAATAGTTCGGCTGAATTCGATGGGTCGGCCGGCTATTGGCATTGCTGACCACACTGATGCTCAATTCGTGCGCATTCGGGCTTGGCACCCGTGCTCTTCACGACAATGGAGGTTGGCGTCTGTTCCCACGAGGGCTGATAGAACTGGAGTACTTGTTCCTTGTTCTTCAAAGATCGGATGATCGGATCGCTCCAAGCGATCAACGACACGTCTTTCATCGCACCGCCGACCGTTCCCTCCCAAACCGTTCCGTTTGGGTATACGACCAGCAACTCAACGCCCCGCAACTGATCGTTACCGGCATACTTTTGTAGCGTGATTTTTGGATTGCCAGCGGTATCGAGGAGTATCCAGTCGGTCGTTTTCTTGGAAGTGAGCGATCGTATATCGAGTAGTTCTCGAAGGCTCGAAGGATTGCACGCGAGTCCCCCAAGGCCTTGCTTCAATGGATTGAGTTCGACGATGTCGAGATTTGCAATCTTCAGCCGTGCTCGAATCACGGTCCCCTTGTGCGTATTTAACATTCTTTGTCTGTTCCTCTTAATGATAGGTCGATTTTCGACACGCTAGGCGAACTTGTTTTTATACGGATCAGCTTAAACTCTGTAGACCGCACCAATGCAGCCTATCACGCAAGCTAGCTTCGATCCCAAGATGAATGATATCAGGCAATTGCGAGCGGATCAAGAATTTTGTCGAGTGATAGGCTGTTTCGGTCTAGTCTGCCTGACATCATTCGGGACCGCCAAAGAGACTCTTCCAACCTTCATCGCGTCGAAAAGTATGGGATTTCGGTTTTCGTTTCCCATTCTGCTACCGATCGCAACCTTCGTATAACCTCGTTTCCCAAGAGACTCCGAGAACCGCGAGAGTTTGGGGCCAAGATCCGGCAAGACTGTCGGCAGATCATCGGAACTTGGCCAAGAGCGGTCCCGATCCGGGGAGACTCCGAGAGCCTAAAACCTCGGAAAAACACTGGTAAAAGTGTCGGTAAAAGCAAACAGGCCGACGTTTTTTGACGTCGGCCTGCATTTATAAGTCCTGGGTATTTTTGGTTCGCAACCCAGCGGTTCAGTTGCGGGGGCCGGATTTGAACCGACGACCTCGAGGTTATGAGCTCAGCAGTCGATCCAGTAGGTCTGAGACTCCTACCATTTGCGCTGACCGCTCCAGATAAACTCGGTCGAGGGTGCCCCCCGCAAGCCGCTTC
>JBEICB010000405.1:0-2179 GCA_040373655.1 Pirellula sp.
AACTTCGTCCATTGCGACAAAATTCGTCCAAGCTTACTTATGATCCAATCGCAACAAGCGATTGCTATCGAAGCCCAGTCCTCTTACCACACTCATACCCAGCTACCCAGGTTGTGCTGGTGTTGTTGTAGTTCGCTGGTAGCTATCGAATTCGTAAGTTACTCATCCTTTTTCAATTGCTTCGAACTGTAAAAAAATTGCGATGACCAACTGAAGGATAAGACAGATGAGCCGAAGCACATGGCGTTTCATTCGAACTTCGTTCCGTTACCTTGTTTATGCAGGGTGCGTACTCATCGTGTTGCTCCCGATTCTCATTTTTATTGCGTTTCTCTTTAGTCCCTTTTTGGGCCAGTCCGAGTTTACCGACCTGCCTGGCGACTCGGCCAAGTTACGACTCGGTGGTTGGCCAGCAGGTGTCGATCCCGGTAATGTACAGGCCATATCCTACAAATCCGAAAACTCTCGTGACAGTTACTCGTCTTGGTACCGAATCACGCTCAGAGCTAGTGACGCTGAAAAATGGATTGGACAACTTCACAGCCGACAGGAGGAAGGGGCTCGCGCATTTCTTGGAGACCAGCACGAAGGTCTAGAGGGGGTGAGTCGAACGATTGCTGGTCCACCGCCTCTTCATTCGCAAACCGGCGAGACTCCAGTCTGGTGGAAGCCTCCGAGCACGGACTTTCGTGCAACGGAGGTGATGTTGTGGTACAAGCAATACGCCTCAGGCGTGGGCCGTGCGACGTATACTGCATTCGACCAACATACGGGTATGCTTTGGATATACGAATACGCTTGCCAACACGATATCCTTTGGCCCAATGGCGAAGTTCCTCCGGGCAAAGTGTTTAGATCAACGAGTAACTAACTTGGTAAAACTAATCGCACTAAGCAGTCGAAAAAGCAATCGCCCTCCCCCGAAACGATTCCACTATCGAGCATCAGTTGTAAAGAACGGCTGGTGTTTTTGAACTTTCTGGACTAATCGGATTCTCGATCAGCTAAACCTCGACAACGTATGCGTCATGATCGGACAACCCTCGAGCATCGATTCTCACTGCAGACTCTACCTTCCACGATATAGGAACCCCAATATGGTCAATCGATTGGCAGTAATTGCCGCGATGCGAGAGACCGGCTGTTGGTACTTTGAGTTCGAATGCCTGATGGCGTCAAGGAGATGAAGGCGGCCTCCCATGCTTCCAGCATGTTCCCTGCCGATTAGCGAATGGTTCCAATCTCCACCCCAAACCAAATCACCCTTCGGCAAATTGCGAAGCAAAGCACTGATTGCATTCTCCGTTATTTCCGAATGATTGGATCCATGCCAAGGAGCCGAGTCGGCTTTAACTCCTCGCCATGGAAGAATCGTTGAGCAGTATGTGACGCCGTTGATCTTTGCCGCTGCACTGGCATCATGCGGATCGTCCAAGCGATCCAAGGGAAGAACACTAAGGACGGCAGCCCAATGTTGGTTGCGCCCCATGACTCCTTTGGAAAGTTGGGCGTGGAAGTGCAGGATCGTTGTGCCCTCGTTCTCGGCCCACTTCGGATGAACCTCAGTGAGGAGCCATACATCGCAATTTTGTCGACGGATCAATTCCTGATGCTCCTCCGACATCAGTTGATTTTCAACATTCCAAGTTCCAATTCGCATGGTGCTTTCCATTCTATCCGTGTCTTGCCCAATTCCGGATTTACTTTGTTGACTTGTAATATAGCGACTGAAGAACAATTCGGTCATGTTGAGTTGAGTTCACATCACTCCATCGAATCCGCCTCAGCAAAGATTTTTCATAAGTCCGATTGTATTGACCTAAGGTGTCACCGGCGTGTGAATGTTAGCTCTCGCGATTGGCGGTGGCTGAGTCGGGATGGAATCGAAGGAAGTTTGAAGGATGAAGTTGGAAGTTTGAAAGGCAGTATTGCGCATTCGTGACTTCTGGATTCGTTGGCTTGCCCACCTCCAATCGCTTTTTGTGCGTCAGTCGTTTGGATGACTTGACGTTTTGTTCAATGAAGGATTGGTATGCATTATTAGTTTCTAAGGTTTGCACCATGACCGCTGTTCGTTTGCCACGTTTGTCACGCCCAGGTGTGATCGAGTCCATTTCTCACAAGAGAGTTTTAGCTCTACTTCAGAGATCGGAATAGAACACGTCTGGAATCCAGTCAC
>JBEICB010000153.1:0-11009 GCA_040373655.1 Pirellula sp.
CAAACCGACTGTTTATTGACCAGTTGAATTCCAGTCCGTTTGCAAAATGGGTGCACGCGCACAAATTTGTTGGGCTAGACAAACGGGATTCGGATTACCCAAATGGATCAGAACTGACAGACAGCGTCGAGTATAGATTGCCGATGGATCCTTTGAGTCGAATAGCGATTCCATGGGTTCACCGCAAGCTTGCGGGGATGTTTCGGTTTCGGCACAAGATAACGCGTGACGATTTGGAGTTTGCGCAGCGTTTATTCGGTGTCTCGAGCGATGCAATTTATTCTTCGGAGTTGAAAGAGCGGCCGAAGCGAATCGGCATTTCGGGTGCTTCGGGGCTCATTGGTCGCAGAACGGTCGCGCTAGCGAGAGTTTTGGGAATAGAAGTAGTTCGTCTCGAGAGAACTAGCCCAAATACAAATGGTGGAGAATCTGCAGTTCGCTGGCCGCGCGGTGTTCAATCGATTTCATTGAGCCAGTGGGTTGGTGATCCGAAGAGCGCGAAGTGGCTCAGTGGCTTGGACGCTTGGATTCATCTAGGAGGAGCGGGGATAGCAGATCGCAGATGGAGCGAACAAACCAAGCGATCGATTCGCGAGAGTAGGGTCCGTTCCACGGAGCAAATCATCGGCTTGTTGCATGGATTGGAAATGCCTCCGAAGTGTTTGATATGCGCATCTGGCGTTGGTGCTTTTGGGAATCGCGGCGACGAGGTATTGAGGGAGGATTCCTCGATTGAGCAATCCGTGACGGGCGAGGATTTTCTTGCCGATGTCGCTCGGGAATGGGAACGAACTGCATTGACTTATAAGAGGCCGGCGAATGGCGCTCAGCGGTCATCCCCTGAATCATTGCGCGTCGCTATTGCGAGATTTGGGATGGTATTGCATCCACGTGCAGGAGCATTGAGCAAATTGTTGCTTCCGTTTCGGTTAGGGGTTGGCGGTCCGATAGGCAATGGGAGGCAATACTGGCCGTGGATTCATATCGACGATGCTGCGAGTGTTTTATTACACCTAGCGTTACGGCCTGATTGTCAGGGGATTTACCACGTGACGGCTCCGGAGACTTTGACCAACCGGGACTTTTCCAAGACCCTTGGGAGGGTGTTGTTTCGTCCAGCGATTCTGCCCGCGCCTTCCTTTGCGATGCGACTGCTCTTGGGTGAAATGGCTGATTCGTTATTGCTGTCGAGTGTCAGAGTCACCACGGAGCGGCTTTTGCAAAGCGGCTATCAGTTCCGCTTTCCGCAGCTTGCGCCTGCTTTAGCGAATCTTCTCGGCACCGCGTAGCGACAGCAACTTCAAGCCGGTCTTACGCAAAGACACAACGAAGAACGCGAAATTTTGAGACCGGCAGCGCAAGTTCCTGGTGAGTTTTTATCTGCGGACTAGTGGGGTTCGCGGTCATTGATTTACAGGGTACATGCTATAACGACTCAATCGCAGAGCGTGTTCGTTTCTAGGGTGGTTACGCAGTGAATCGATCGACAAGGGCTTGATAGCGTCTCAGGAGTAGTGGATGAGTCATGTAGCGTTCGGCTTTCTTGGCATATTTATCATCGCCGACGCTTCTCGCTTGGCGTTCGAGGGCGTCTTTATTAACGCGATCGAAGAGTTGTGGGCCGACTAGCAAGACGGTCATCGCGTCTTTGGATGCATCTAGGTCATCGATCAGGGCATGAGCAACTGCATCACAGGTGAACTCATCGAGTCGACTTAGTTTGGTATAAAAGCTACGAATGGTTCCTCGAAAATAGCGTGTATGTCCGAGAGCATGGTGAGCCAGTTCATGAGCGACGATAAATTCTAGAGCTTTTTCGTTTCCGCGATGGAGCATGCCGTACACAAGATCGTCGGTCAACAAAATGGTGCTCTTGCGTCCTAGTTTGAATGCTGCGGCATTCTGTGTGTTTGCTTCGGAGATGAATATGTCTGGGCAGTGATCCAAGTTCAAGCGATCGGCCAATTCTTGCGTTGCCTGATACAACCATGGAAATTGCTCATGATCGACACGTAGAGCAGAGCCACGAAGTGCCGCAATGGATCGCTTGACCATAAAGTGTTGGACGATCGAAAGGATCAGCCAAGCGATCAGGGCAATTCCCGATGTGACCAATATCGCCATGAGGCTACCGATGATTAGTAGAGTCCATCCTAAGAATACATGTAGCCCGGTTCCTTTTGAGACATATTGTCTCGGATCAACTTGATGAGCCATAGCATTTACCTCTATTCCTCAATTCCCTAGTTTTCAGGGAGCTAGATTGCCTGCGCCTGCGAATTCAGCATCTTTATACTGGATTCTTTCTTCGGTTGCCGGAAAGGAGATGCAAATTCCGAGCTGGAAATTAATGTTTGTCAGCGCGCATTGCGGGAGGATGGCTTAGTTGTTGATAAGCGAAGAGATGGATTGGGGATAGAAGAAATGGATTGGGATTAGTCGTGTTCAGGCCGTCCCCAAGCTTCGAGAGTTTTTTGGATTGCTTCTCGGATTGGGGACATTTTCAGTCCGTGTGCTAAAGCTTTACTTGCGTCTAGCACACAGTTCGAGCGTGGCGTTTTTGCTGCCAGACGCATGAAGTCGGTTTCGTTGTCAAAAAAACGAAACTCCTTTTTTGAAATGCCGGCTTGGACGATTAATTCGACGACTTCCCGTGTGGTGACGCTTCCTGGGTTGGTCAGATTGTAGATGCCTTAGGGGAGTCCTAACCGAAAGCAATCTACAGAGGCTGCCGCGAATTCTTTGAGGAAGGACAGGGAGTTTTCAGCATCTAGAAGCAATTCGTAGGAAAGAATTTTTTGCAAGTAATTACGTGGATTGGTGGAGTTTTCAAATGGGATTCTCAATCGCCAAGCATAACAGTCAGATGGATTGGAAACTGTGCCAAACCCGAGGACTTCTTCACCTAAAGCTTTCGTGCCCGAATAAAAGCTGCAGTTGTTTTGGCGGAAGGAGAAGTTAGGGGGATCTTCTTCGGTGAATCCTGCGCCATCCTCTTGTTTTGCCCCAGCTGAATTTGGAGTTTTGAATTGATCGAGTTATTCTAGGCCCCAAAGGAGGCTTTCGATATGACCCGATCCCGAATGATACCTGGAAGAACAGCATTTCCGAATAAGCATTCTGCTTTATGCAGTTCACAGGCATCGACGTTGGGTTTTCCGGTGTAGCCAGCACAGTTGATTAGGTAATCCAAGCCTGATTTTTCGATGTGTGCAACCAATGCAGGAACATCGGTGGTCGTTTGCCGTCCGAGTTTAGCATAAGGGTAGCCCTGTGTATCGCAATAGGCCCGCAGAGCGCTTCCAACATATCCGTGGGCCCCGACAATACCGATTTTCATTCAATATTCCTATGCTGGAGATTGAGGTTGCTACGATCTTTATCTTGGAGCACCCCTCAAGCAGGTTTCTGGATCATTTAGGGCAAGCCGTCACAAATGCATCGGTTCGCCTTCGATCCAACCTTGCAGGATTGCGATCTCTCGCAAGTTAGCGATTTGAATCCCTTGGCGTGATTCTAGGACTTGTACAAAGTTTCCGGCTTGGAGCAGTGAATCAAAAGTACCAGCGTCAAGCCAAGCGAAGCCTCGCGAGAGGACATCGACGTGGAGGGTGCCTTGTCGCAGATATTCACGATTGATATCGGTGATCTCTAACTCACCGCGTTGGGAGGGTTTTAAATGCGAGGCGATGTCGACCACGGAGTTGTCGTAAAAGTACAAACCGGGGATTGCATAATTCGAGCGCGGCTCCTGGGGTTTCTCGACAATATTCGAGGGCTTGCCTGTGGCATCAAACTCGACGACTCCATAGCGGTGAGGATCGGAAACTCGGTATGCAAAAATTGTTGCTCCTGATTTCCGTGAGGTTGCTGTTTGCAATTCCGTGGTGAAGCCTTGTCCATAGAAAATATTATCACCTAATACCATTGAGACTGAGTCATCACCAATGAAGGACTTGCCGATCAGAAAGGCTTCGGCGAGTCCTCTCGGTGCTTGTTGGACTCTGTATTCGAATCGCACGCCGAATTGTTCGCCAGTTCCGAGAAGTCGTTCGAACAGGGGGCGGTTATGTGGGGTGGAGATGATCAGTATTTCACGGATCCCGGCAAGCATCAGCACCGACAATGGATAGTAGATCATCGGCTTGTCGTAGACGGGCAAAAGTTGTTTGCTGACTGCGATGGTTAATGGATGCAATCGTGTCCCAGAACCACCTGCCAAAACAATACCTTTAAACATGGATTTGCGCAGTTCGATTGAAGTTCTATAAAAATCAAGTAGCTGAAATCAGTCTCGCAAGGTGGAATGTTTGGTAAGTCGTAAGCGATTTAATCGATAGGATCCAGATAGGATGTCGGTCCACCATTTTGGGTTTTCCAGATACCATTGAGCGGTTTGACGCAGCAGTTTATCGTGGTCGGAACTGGGTTGCCATCCGAGTTCTTTTCGTAGTTTCGTCGCATCGATAGCGTACCGCAGATCGTGTCCGGGGCGATCAGTGACAAAGGTTAGTAGATCCTCGTGTCGTTTGACAGTTGTAGGTGGTTGTAGTTGGTCCATGATCCTACAGAGTTTGGTTGCCAAGTCGATATTGCGCAATTCGTTGTTTCCACCGATCGCGTAGGTCTCACCTACTCTGCCACGTTGTAGAACCAGTTCGAGTGCGGTGCAATGATCGAGGACAAAGAGCCAGTCGCGAATGTTTTCCCCTTTGCCGTAAACCGGTATTGGCTCTTGTCTCAAGCATTTCAGCAGTACGACAGGAATGAATTTTTCGGGGAATTGATAGGGACCGTAATTGTTCGAGCAATTGGTGATCAATACAGGTAGACCGTAGGTATGGAACCAAGCTCGAATAAGATGATCTGAAGCAGCTTTGCTGGCCGAATAAGGGGATCTTGGGTCGTACGAGGTCGACTCGGTAAAGAAGCCATCGTTGCCGAGTGACCCGAAGACTTCGTCGGTCGACACATGCAGGAATCTAAACTTGTCTTGTGATGTTTGTGGCAAGCTTTTCCAATACATTGTGGAGGCTTGCAATAGTTGATAGGTTCCCACGACATTTGTCTGAACGAACTGTCCAGGGCCATCGATTGAGCGATCAACGTGGCTTTCGGCAGCCAAATGCAAAATGCACTCTGGCTGAAAGTCGTTTAGCAACTCGAGAAGATTGGGGGCCTGTACCAAGTCGACTTGTTCGAATCGGTAGTGAGGATGCAAGGCCACGTCGTTTAACGAGTGAAGGTTGCCGGCGTAAGTTAGAGCATCTAGGTTGAAAACATGGTGTCCATGATTGAGCATCATGCGAACCAAATTCGAACCTATGAATCCTGCTCCTCCAGTGACCGCACAGCGCATGGTGGTACCGCAATCAGGACGGCCTTGGGGGGGATGAAGGGAGTAGATCAATCAAAAATGCACGACAACAGTATGTCGTTCGATTACGAAAAGAATACTCGACTGCTATTATTTTTCCACTCTATTTGTTAATGGTTGTTGGGTGTTAGTTAGGGAGTTAGGTGATTAAGAGATTGGAGTTGTAGGGTGCGGCAAATTGGCATGTTCTCATACTAGTAGCCGAAGGTGGTGGCCTAAATCGCCCCGGGTTTGCTCGTTGAGAAGTGCGTGCGAACTGCGATCGGAACGTTTTTTTGGATAGCTGGACAGTGTTCACTGGCAAGCGTGTGATTGCTTCTATCATTTTCTAAGAGCTCTAGTAAACTCACGGTGGTTAAGAGGTGAGGATAATTGCATCGAAACCGGACATCGTTGGGTGAGTTGATGGAAGAATCATAGGGAGAAACCATGCGGGTGCTTGTGATTGGAGGTGCGGGTTACATAGGTTCTCATACGGTTCGGTTGCTCAATGAGACGCAGCACGAGGTGTGGGTTTACGATAACTTATCGATGGGGCATCGGGCTAGCGTGAGGGCCGAGCAGTTGATTGTTGGCGAGCTAGGTGATTCTGTGCAGCTCGAGTCGGTTTTGCGTGAGAAAGGGATTGAAGCGGTGATGCACTTCGCCGCTTTGACATCGGTTGGTGAATCGGTGCTGGATCCTGCCAAGTACTATCAGAACAATGTGGTAGCGACTTTAGGACTTTTTGAATCGATGCGTCGATGCGGTGTGAATCGATTTGTATTTTCGAGTACGACTGCAACGTATGGTCAACCGGAGCGAATTCCGATTGTTGAGTCGACTCCGCAAATGCCAATTAACCCATATGGATTTACGAAGTTAGTGATTGAGCGTGCGTTGAGAGATTATGCACAAGCTTATGGATTTGCTGGTGCATCTCTTAGGTATTTCAATGCTGCGGGGGCTTGTGCCGACGGGACGATAGGTGAATCGCATGAACCGGAGGGGCACTTGATACCGTTGGTATTGCAAGTTGCGCTTGGGCAACGTGCATCGATTCAGATTTATGGAGATGACTATCCTACGCCGGATGGGACTTGTGTTCGCGATTACATTCATGTGGACGACTTGGCCACCGCGCACTTGGCTGCCTTGGAAAGGTTGCAAAGCGGTCAGGTGCTTGAAGTGAATTTGGGAACTGGCGTAGGAAACAGTGTCTTGGAGGTGATCGAAGCTTGCCGCAGTGCGAGTGGTCAAGAGATACCAGTGGTTATTGGGCCGCGCCGCGAAGGGGATTCGGCGAAACTGGTAGCGGATAGCAGGTTGGCCAAGCAATTATTGGATTGGGAGCCGAGGTACACTTCGATTGAAGCCATCGTGCAAACGGCTTGGAAGTGGCATAGCACCCATCCGAAGGGATACGCGGACCGAGGTTAGTTTCACGCAAAGATGCCCGCAAACCGTAACGCGGGCCTCCGAGCCCGCGTTGCGGTTCAGGGTTTTATTGCGCACGGACCGGAGGTCCATGATACAGGGGATGCAGGGGGGCGGTTCCGATTACGCTTGGAACGTATGACCATGTTGTATGAGGGTTCCGTCTTCGAGTTTTTCGAGATAGGAGCCCATTTGTCGGAATTTCTCGTAGCGATTTTCGAGCAGTTCTTCTGGGGATTGTTTGCAGAGTTGATCGAGGGTTTTCGAGAGGTAGCTTTTGAGGCGTGAAGCCATTTGGTGATGATCGCGGTGCGCGCCGCCAAGGGGTTCTTCGATTACATCGTCGACGACACCTAGTTTCGGAAGATACTGCGAGGTGAACCGAAGGACTTCGGCTGCCTTAGGGGCATGTTGGTGGCTTTTCCAGAGAATACCGGCGCAACCTTCGGGGCTGATGACGGAATAGTAGGAGTATTGAAGCATAGCGATACGGTCTCCGACGCCGATGCCAAGGGCACCGCCTGAACCGCCTTCGCCGATAACAATGCAGATGATGGGAGTTTGTAGTTGGCTCATTAGGAACATGCTCTCCGCGATGACCTGAGCTTGCCCACGCTCTTCAGCACCGATACCTGGGTAGGCACCTGGGGTATCGATGAAAGCGATGATTGGTAGTTTATACTTTTCAGCCAGTTTCATTTTGGACATGGCTTTGCGGTAGCCTTCTGGGTGAGCGCAACCGAAGTGGCAAGCGGCGCGTTCTTTGAAGGTTCGTCCTTTTTGGTGTCCGACGACCATCACTTTGCGGCGTCCGAGTTTAGCGAATCCGGTAAGCATTGCGCGGTCGTCACCGAAGAATTTATCGCCATGGAGTTCGATGAATTCATCGAAAGCTAGGTTCAGATAATCGCGGGTATAGGGGCGGTCTTTATGCCGCGAGACTTGGACTATTTGCCAGGGGTTGAGATTTGCGTAGATCTCGCGGGTGGCTTCGGTCCAACGTCGTCGGAGCTGCCGGGTTTCTTCCTGCTCGGATTCGCTCAATTGCGTTTGGCTTTCGAGTTGACTCAAGCGAGTTTCGATATCGAGCATGGGTTGTTCGAATTCGAATCCGGGGGGTGTACTGGACATAGGATGCTAGGAAGCTAGATAGTTAGAGTTCAGGGGAATCGAGTACGAAGGTTCGCAGCAAGCCGGACAGTGGTGGAGTTGTCTGGAAGTGATTTGAGGGTAAGCAGTAGAGATGATAGTTATGTTGGAGCATCGATCCGGCCACCACCTTGGTAGTCATCGAAGGGATTGGTGTCTGGGATGCGAGGCGGTTTCTTAAAGATCGGCGTGGCGCGAATCATTTTTAGAACATCCCACATGTCTTGTGGGCGTTCTTCGGGTTTTTTCGCAAGCATCTTTCGGATGATGTTATTGAATTCCGGGGAGACGTTGTCATTGCCAACTAAGAGCGAGGGTATGGATGCCGACAGGTGCTTGCTGAGCAGTTCGTTGGGTGTATTTCCAGTGTAGGGGGCTTTGCCGGTAATCAATTCGTAGATCATGCAACCCATGGAGTAGATATCGCTGCGTGGATCGAGGGTGCCACCACGGATTTGCTCTGGGGACATGTAGGAGCGGGTTCCTTCGACTTTGGTCTTTCCGCCGAAGAATTTTCCGAAGCCTGTTTTGATTTTTTTGGCGATCGTAAAGTCGATGAGTTTCACATCCCAGTCGCGGCTCAGCAGGACGTTATCGGGTTTGATATCGCAGTGTACGTACCCTTTGGAGTGCAGGTAGTACAAGCCTTCGGAAGATTGCTCAACGATGCTTGGGAGTTTATAAGCGATCGGTTCGGGGCCTCTGCGAAGGGCCATCTTGAGGTTCAGTTCGCTGAATAGTTCTAGGACGATGAAGGGGGTTTCAGCATCGGTGCGGTACTCGATCAACTTGATGATGTTCTTGTGATTGAGTTCTTTGGCGACTTCGTATTCATGTTTAAGAAAAGCGATTTCTTCTTTGTTGCCGCGCTGCTCGGGGCGTAAGACTTTCAGTGCGTACCGCTTGTTGTCCCGGTCGAGAATGGCTTCCCAAACTTGGCAAGTGCTACCTAGTCGAATGAGGCGAGCCAAGCGGTAGGGGCCTAGGAAGTCGCGTACTTTGACCATAGGGAACGAACCGATCCGATCGAGACTGCTAACGTATTTCTAACGTATTGGGCCTTTCCGAGTGCGCACCGAAAATTTCTGCGTACGAACCGGGGCGAGCCGGTAGGATCATGTCGCTGTGCCCCCCTACCCTGTTCGGGATACGGGTGGATAGGATCCTTACAAAGAGTTAGTATAGGCAAAATTGTTGCAAACCGAAAGGTTGACGCAATGCTGGCGATTCGCTGTGCGATCGGTTGGCGTCGATTAAATGTTTTATCAATGATTCTCAAGGGAGATTGAATATGGGACGCAGTGGCGTGATTACGTTCAAGGGTGCACCGATGACCCTCGCAGGTGAGGAGCTTAAGGTAGGCAGTGCCCTGCCGGAGTTTACACTTCACTATTTCGAAGGTGGATTGAAGACCATTACGCGAGGGGATTTATTGGGCAAGCCAACGATTTTGTCGCTGGTTCCTTCGCTCGACACGGGGGTTTGCGCGATTCAGACTCGCAAGTTCAACAGTGAGCTTTCGGCGATGGATGGAAAGATCAACGCAGTGACGGTAAGCCGCGATTTGCCGTTTGCGATGAACCGATTTTGCGGAGCGGAGTCGATCAAGAGCATGCGCGTCGGCAGCGATTATCAGAGCGGAGATTTTGGTACCAAATTTGGGATGACGATTGACGAACTGAAGTTGCTAACGCGGGCGGTGGTGGTTGCCGATGCGACGGGCAAGGTCGTGTACGTGGAAGTTGTGCCTGAGGTCACGAGTGAACCGAATTACGACGCGGCGATCGGCGCGCTGAAATCGCTGGTTGTTTAAAGTTGTAATGGACTTTTGAGCCGTACGCGCGAGCATTCCGGTGAGTTGTTCATTTCGTTGGAGGTTGCGAAGCCGTCTCCGGGCGGCTCGCGCCGCACCGTTTTTATTAGACAAGCAGTAGCTAGCACTTTCCCACTCAAAAAAGTTCTGCGGTCTTCTTTGCTTTTTGGCGTGCTTTGCGTGAGCCCGTTTGCCAGGACACTTCAAGAGCGCAAAAGCGTAGCCTTTCATGGACCACGACATCTTGCCCGGCCCCAAGTAATGGGATTTGTCAAAAAGAATCCGGAAAGATTTCTGTCAGTATTGTTGAATTGCCCGATACAATCGGATACAACAATTTCGGAGTTAGCTTTTGGCAGTAGCGTTCTTTTGCAATTCGTTAGCTAAATACCTCTCAGCCCCAAAGCAATTGACTGGTTTTTTGTTGCGATTTTGCGAATGCAACCTACTAATCACCCCGGCCGAAGTGATCCGAATGGTTTGACATCGATACGCACGATCTACAAGTGCAGGCCCCCTTCCGAGGAACTGCTCTGCGATTTTTTGCATTCGACGTGAGATCATTCGTCGATCCGCTTAATCTCGGAACTAGGGTAGGTTCGTCTCGTCTTGTAAGTAATCGCTTCGACGGTTGATGAGCTCTTTACTCGGTTTAGGGATTGAAGTTTTCCTGCCGGATTCTTCACAGGATCCACCTGTTATCACGCCGCATCCCGCTCCTCCTACCTATCGTGAGTCCAACTTCTCGATGAGCTAACCGCACTACGCATTCTTCACGCTCGCCCCGTTTTCCGTGTTTCCTGATTCCTGGCACGTATAAGCCACCAGTGGTGCTTCGTCGTCCTTAGACGCTGCGCCGCAGCAGAAGTTCCATTGCTGTCTGCCACTAATTTTCCCTTCGTTTATCCAAGTTTTTGAAGGTTTTTTCATACTATGATCAAGTCGCTAGTGTCTTATTTCAGTCGTCTTAAAACGGTACTTTTCGGGCGCAAGGAGCGGCGCAATGAGGCAGCCAAGCGGATGGCGTTTGAGCGCAAGCGAAACAGCCTGCGTCAGTTCTTGCGCAATGGATTGCGTGTTGAGACTTTGGAGTCCCGGGCTTTGATGGCGGTGGATGTGAACGTCATTGGAACACCGATGGTGATCAACATGACAGCGGGTGGCGACACAGCTGAGGTTGCACGACATTCTCCATTGGGTGCTTTTCCAGCATCGATTATTGTGGAGACAAACACTCCGGATCAGGATCCCAGC
>JBEICB010000279.1:0-5476 GCA_040373655.1 Pirellula sp.
GCTTGCCATCCCTTCGCCCCAACGGGGCACAAGGAGATAGCCCAGGGTAGAGCGCAGCGCCACCCTGGGTACGCACGCGCAACAACATCGCAAAGCCCTGAAGGGGCGAAACATAGGCACGATTACCGACCCAATCGGCGCGTCGCAACATCATTACATCGGTTGCGGGTGCGTAGGTTCCATCCCTACAGGGTGGACCGGATGATTTGTTGCGCATGTCCCAGGGCGGCGCTCTGCTTGCCCTGGGCTATCTCCTTCAGCCCCGTTGGGGCGGCCACCATTTGGTACAACCGTTCGCATTGGGCAACAAAACAATTGGGCATACATCCAAAGATTTGCTAAACTCTAATTTTCGAGCTTCCATTACCACCGTCCATAAGCCCCCTTTGTTGCCCCTCCATGGACAAAAAGAATCTCTCTGAGACCGATATCCGCTCGAAATTCATCACCCCCGCCCTCACCGGCCCCAACGGCGATAAATGGGATCTAATGTCCCAAATTCGCGAGGAAAAATACTTCACCAAAGGACGTATCATTGTCCGAGGGAAAACGGTCCAAAGAGGCCAAGCGAAAAAAGCCGATTATCTCCTGTTCTATAAACCCAATATCCCAATTGCCGTCATCGAAGCAAAAGACAACAACCATTCCGTCGGTGCCGGAATGCAACAAGCTCTCGAATACGCCCAAATCCTGGATGTACCCTTCGCCTATTCCAGCAATGGCGATGCCTTCCTCGAACACGACCGTACCACCACCGGTACCAACGTGACCCGGGAAATACCTCTCGATCAATTCCCTACCCCAGACGAACTCTGGACTCGGTACTGCCAAGCCAAAGGAATCGCAAGCACCACAGCCCAAATCGTCTCCCAAGACTACCATGACGACGGCTCAAACAAAACGTCCCGATACTACCAACAGATCGCGATCAACCGCACCGTAGAAGCCATCGCGCGAGGCGATAAACGTATCCTACTTGTGATGGCTACCGGCACCGGAAAAACCTTCACCGCCTTCCAAATTATCTGGCGACTCTGGAAAGCTAAAACCAAAAAACGGATCCTCTTCCTTGTCGATCGCAATATCCTCGCCGACCAAACTAAAACGAATGACTTCAAACCGTTCGGCAAGGCGATGACAAAAATCACCAACCGCACCGTTGATAAGTCCTTCGAAATCTATCTGTGCCTTTACCAAGCCGTCACGGGGACGGCTGAGGAACAAAATATTTACAAACAATTCTCGCCAGACTTCTTTGACCTCGTCGTCGTCGATGAATGCCATCGCGGAAGTGCCGCAGACGACGCGGCATGGCGACAAGTCCTCGAGTACTTCTCGTCGGCAACCCAAATCGGTCTGACCGCCACCCCCAAAGAGACCAAGGAGATCTCGAATATCGCTTACTTTGGCGAACCGATCTACACGTACTCATTAAAGCAAGGAATCGCAGACGGATTTCTCGCCCCCTACCGAGTCATCCGTATCGGACTCGACAAAGATCTCGACGGGTGGCGACCCTATGATGGACAAACCGATAAATTTGGCCAACTCATCGCCGATCGCGAATACAACGATAAAGACTTCGACCGGTCCCTAATCCTCGAACAACGTACCGACTTGGTCGCTCAGAAAATTACCGAGTACCTCAAAGCAATCAACCGATTCGCAAAGACGATCGTCTTCTGCGAAAACATCGATCATGCTGAACGCATGCGACAAGCCCTCGTCAACCACAATGCGGATCTAGCTGCTGCCAATCACCGCTATGTCATGCGGATCACCGGTGATAGTATCGAAGGCAAAGACCAACTCGAGAATTTCATCACCCCAGAAGAACCCTATCCTGTCATCGCTTGTACTTCGCGCCTGATGACCACTGGTGTTGATGCGCAGACTTGCCAGCTGATCGTCATCGACCGTCGTATCAACTCAATGACCGAATTCAAACAAATCATCGGTCGCGGTACCAGGATCAACGAAGACTACCACAAGTTCTTCTTCACCATCATGGACTTTCGACGCGCAACCTCCCTGTTCGCCGACCCTTCCTTCGATGGCGATCCGGTCCAAATCTACGAACCCTCCGACAAAGAACCAGTTCTACCGCCAGAACTTCCTGACGACGATCCGAACGCACCTCCGGTCCGGGATCCCTTCGATGGTGACTTCATCACCGATGACCCGTTCGGAGAGCCACTTGGTGATCCAACGGAGTTTCCATTCGGTGACCCGATCCGCGAACCGACCAACGACCGCCCCAAACCAACTCGCTATGTGGTCAACAACGTACCGGTAAAAGTTGCCTTAGAACGGGTTCAATACTTGGGAGAGGATGGCAAACTTATCACGGAGTCCCTCACCGATTACTCCCGCAAAGCCGTCCACAAGACCTACGGTTCACTCGACGAATTCCTGACCACATGGGATGCCGCTGATCGCAAACAAGCCATCCTCGATGCCTTGGTCGCCCAAGGCGTTTTTCTCGAAGAGCTCGCCGCCGAAGTCGGCTCGCAATTCGATCCGTTTGACTTGGTCTGCCACATCGCTTTTGATCGACCTCCTTTGACTCGTCGCGAACGAGCCGAACGGGTTAAAAAGCGGGATATCTTTGCTAGGTACGAAGACAAAGCCAGAGCTGTACTCGATGCATTGCTGGAAAAATACGCCGATGCTGGAATTGGCAGTGTGGAATCGATGGAAATTTTGAAGGTCGATCCGTTCCGTCACTTTGGTACTCCGATTGAGATTGTCAATCTTTTTGGAGGCAAGTCCGGTTATCTCAGCGCCCTGCGTGAACTTGAAAATGCTCTCTACTCGAAAGCTGCTTAGACGATGTCCAACGTTTCGAATTTGGTGAAGTCGATCCAAGACATTATGCGCAAGGATGCCGGTACTTACGGCGATGCGCAGCGATTGGAGCAACTCGGCTGGTTGTTCTTTTTAAAGATCTTTGACGATCGCGAAACGCAACTCGAACTTTTTCAAGACGACTACCGTTCACCGCTACCGAAAGCGCTTCGTTGGCGGACGTGGGCAGCCAACGAAGAGGGGATCACGGGAGATGAATTGCTCGACTTCATCAACAATACTCTATTGCCCAAGCTCAAGGGGTTAGCCAGTAGCGATCGGATGGGCAAGCTCATTCGGATGGCGTTTGAGGATGCCAACAACTACATGAAGAATGGGACGCTAATGCGACAGGTGATCAACAAGATCAACGGCATCGACTTCAACGCGTCGGACGACCGCCATTTGTTTGGCGATATCTATGAGAAGATCCTCAAAGACTTACAATCGGCAGGCAATGCGGGGGAGTTTTATACACCGAGAGCGGTCACCCAGTTCATCGTCGACCAAGTTGACCCGCGACTTGGAGAGATCGCCATAGATCCAGCGTGTGGCACGGGCGGCTTTTTGGTTTGTTTGATCGAGCATTTGCGCAAGCAGGCCAAGACCGAGTCAGACGAGCAAGCGTTACAGACATGTTTTACGGGAATCGAGAAGAAGCACTTGCCCCATATTTTGGCCATGACCAATTTGATGTTGCACGGGATCGACGTTCCGTCGAATGTGCGGCACGACAATACGTTAGCAAGGCCGTTGCGGGATTGGGGGTCGAGTGAGCGGGTCGATGTGGTCGTTACCAATCCGCCGTTTGGCGGGATGGAGGAAGACGGGATCGAGTCGAATTTCCCGGGTGAGTTTCGCACGCGGGAGACCGCCGATTTGTTTTTGGTCTTGATCATGAAGATCCTCAAGCCGGGGGGTAGAGCTGGATTGGTTTTGCCGGACGGGACATTGTTTGGGGAGGGGGTCAAGACACGAATCAAAGAGTCCTTGTTAAGCGAGTGCAATTTGCACACGATCGTGCGGTTGCCTAACGGGGTATTCAATCCGTATACGGGGATCCGAACGAATTTGTTGTTTTTTACCAAGGGGATACCGACCAAGGAGGTATGGTATTACGAACATCCGTATCCGGCGGGGAGCAAGAGTTACAACAAGAGCAAGCCGATACGGATTGAGGAGTTTGAGACCGAGAAGAAGTGGTGGGGCAAGCCTGACAAGAGCGGGTACTACAGCAAGCGCAAGGAGAGCGAGCGAGCTTGGCGAGTCACGATCGAGGCGATTCGGGAGGGTGGGTACAATTTAGACATCAAGAATCCCAACAGCAAGCAAGAGGGGGTTGGAGAGGTCGAGGAGTTGTTACCCGAGTACGAAGCGTTGCTAGTGCGAATCGCAGAGACACGCGCGAAGTTAAAAGCAGAGTTAGAGCGAGCCCTTTCACGTAAATAAAACGACTGTTTCAATCACCATCCCACCTCTCCCCTCTCCCCTCTCCCCTAACGCCTAATGCCTAATGCCTAATGCCTAACGCCTAACGCCTGCAATCTCCGCCTGCCTTTGCTTGGGGGAGTAAGAGGCGGGGTTCTATGGTAAACTCTCAGCAGTTTAGACAAATCATGAAAGTTCGCACAATTGGAAGCATGGCTGTGTCGGCGGTGCGTAAAGACGGGTAGGAATTCGAGACGATGAGTAACGCGTGGTTTTTTGAGAAGTTCGAGCTCATCGCCGACTTACCCGACGCGGTATCGCGCATGCGCGAGCTGGTGCTGGAGTTGGCGTTTCAAGGACGAATGGCAACACCGGCGACTAGTCTCAGTGAATCAAAGAATCTCGTCGAATCCCTGAGAACTCAACGAAAAATCCTCGAGGAACAAAGGAGGATAAAGCGCCGTGATTCAACCGGTTTTCAAGAAGATGAAAAACCCTTTGGGATTCCACCTAATTGGGATTGGTTGCGATTGTCTGATATAGGACACGAATTGGACCAGAAAAAGCCAGTTGATGATTTCACCTATATCGACGTGGGCTGTATCGAATCAACTGTCGGCCAAATAAGTGAACGAATTAACGTGCTAGATGCGAATACTGCGCCATCTAGGGCGAGAAAGTGCGTCAAATTGAATACGGTAATTTACTCGACAGTCCGACCTTACCTAAGAAACATCGCAATCGTTGAACGCGATTATCTGCCTGAGCCGATCGCGAGTACAGCGTTTGCAATCTTACATCCATTTGATGGCGTTTTAAGCAAGTACATTTTCTATTGGTTACGAAGTACGCATTTTACCAACTATGTTTCAGCGGAAATGAAGGGGGTTGCCTATCCAGCAATCAGCGATCAAGCATTTTATAACCTCCCCATCCCTCTTCCCCCTCTTTCCGAGCAGCGGCGCATCGTCGCGAAGGTAGAGGAGTTGATGGGGATATGTGATCGTCTGGAGTTAGAGCAAGGGGATCGAGAGACAAGTCAGCGAGTGTTAGTAAGAAGTTCGTTGCAACGATTTAGCGAGGAAGCGAGTGTCAAGAATTTGGGCTATTTATTTCACGGCTCGTATACTGTCAGTCCGTCGGACTTGCGCAAGACCATCCTCACGCTAGCCGTCCAAGGCAAACTCGTCCCCCAAGACCC
>JBEICB010000303.1:0-4914 GCA_040373655.1 Pirellula sp.
GTGAACCGCAATCAATCTTTGGGGAAAGAGAAGCTCAATCAGTTTTGTGGCCAAGAATGATGGCCACCTACTTCACAAGCTCATGCGCCGATGCTTCTGCACTGAGACCATGCAGACGAATATGAAGAACGAGGGCCTAAATTGGCCCAGCTATCGGTGGTCAAAGATGACTGACTTGGCATTATGAAAGTTGTTCCTTCGAGGCGTGGCTGCGCTGAGCAAGGGCGATTGCCCGCGCAATACGATTCCAGCGTTTGCTCGCCGGAGAGGGGCAGCGATGCAACCTGGTAGAGAGAAGCATTGAAATCAAATGTTGCAGATTTCGATGTACGCTCCGGGATTTGGAAAAGTTGATGCAATGATCGGCTTGATGCCTGTCGCAAGTTGAGATGATCGGCAGAAATCACTTGAGGCACGATGCCGCATCGGTAGATGTGCAGTTTGGTTGCTTGGGTATGTTGAATTCGAATTTGCGCAAATAAATGAGCAATTTCCCGCTATTTAGGAGGTTGTCGAGGAAGTTATTCATGATTTCCTAGTTGGAAATAGTGGTAGCGACGGAAACGTTTCAAGTGAAATACTTGGCGAGTCGAACTTACCGATGTGGGGAGAGTTGTCGGTTTTTAGGGCAATACCGAATGCGAGGTTCGTCTCGAATGTACCAACAGTTACGGGTTTTCTCCCTTTTTCATCGGATCGTATTGCAGACTGCCAAGTTGCATAGGGTTTCGGTATGCGGTGGATTGCTTGCTGGAGTGATAACTGGGGTGCCCGTCCCGGTGGAATTCCCCGCATGCGCACCGATCAGTTTTTTTGCAGCTTGTGTTGCCCAGGACAAGCTTCCGGCGACACAAGGCGTACCAATGAATCAAGTGTTGATTCCGGCGATCCCGATTGCTCCGGTAGCCCCCCCTGTCCCCAACGAGCCATTTGGGATACCGAGGGTAACACCTCGTGTTTTGGGGAGTGTTCCTGAGGCTGATTTGAATCCGTCTAAGCGTGACTCGGTGATGGATATCGTCAAGCCGTTATCGAGTGTAGATGCTAGGTTGGAATTAGCGGTTGGGCAAGCGAGAACGTTTTTTGGACAACCACTCTATGAGTTGCTACCAAATGATGATTGAAGTTTCCTGTTAGGAGCCCCCTATTCGAGGTGAGTTTGAACGTTCAGCGGGGTTTTGAAGTTCTTGTTTGTAAAAAGGCCAAGTTGGCAACGATCATCATCGTGCCGAATGTGATCATACCCAGGAATAGTCCGATGCCTGCGTGTACAAAGAACGCGATGGCTAACACGATAGGACGAGTGGATTTGGGCCAAACCAACGCTGCGTAGGTGATTTCCCAAAAGAGCGTCATGTGTGTCAGAATCGAACCGAGGGTAGGTAGGCGTCCTATCCAGGTCAGATCAAGAGATTGGTACTCGTACGAAGCGGCCGAGAACCACATGGCTGAACCGTCCCACCACATCCATCCTCGCGCTTTTCCAAGTCCTCCAAAAAAATAGATGGCACACAAGTGGAGTTGAATCAGACGAGTCGCAAGCGTATTCCGCCAAGATTCAACCGGCTTGGGAATCCAGCCAAACTTTCGGTCTAAACTCCATGCATCTGAGCATCTCGATAATGTTAATGCGAAACTAAGCATCACGACGATCTGATCTAATCCAAAGAGCATCGGTGGTAAACGATGAACGGTCATAAGTGTGAGAAACCATGCGAGCGGTGTAAAATACCGTGATTGGATCCCCAGCGCCATGGCGATACCTGCCCCGAATGCGGCGATTTCGTGGAAGGTAGCGAGTAGCAACGATTCGTTTCCTGAAAGGTAAGTCCATTTCCAACGCCCGCGATGCAAGCTCTCGAGCACCTCTCCGTTCACCAGCGCGTCTGGGCCAAAGAAGGACTTTAAATCCATGAGCCATACCAAGTGGATGTAGGCGATCATCGCACCCGTTGCAATGCGGATCCATGCGAGAACTTCGGGGCTACTCGGTGCAAAAAAGAACTGCTCTACCGATTGTGAGAAACTTCGCACCTTCTGCTTAATTGTTACGGAAAACAAATCGCTCATCGTGGGATCCTTCCGGCTTCGATAGGCTCAATTGTTTCCCTCGCGCCGGATTGATCCAGTGGTGCGATTGGAACTAGCTTTTGAGGGGGCGATTGGGGTGCTGTTGTTGTAGGTTGTGGGCCTGGTTGCTCTCTTGGATTTACTTGGTTCGGCAACAACGATTCTGGTGAATCACTTAGCTCAATGATGCGTCGAGAGTCGTCGAGTCGAACGCCCTGTTCAAAGACTTCTTGCGCGCTAGGAAGAGGGCGTTCGAGTCGGACTAGCTCTCCTGAAACTTGTAGGGCATGTCGAATCGATTTTTGTAGCGATTCGTAGAATGCTCGGTCTTCTTTCCAACGTTGTACAAACAAGGAATCTGACTGATCCTCAGGAAGCAGTTCGGTTGGGGCGAAGGAGTTGTTGTAAAACTCCGAGAGCATAAAGTATCTGTGATACCGAAGCCTTGGCCATTGTTTTCTTCGATCGGGGAATAGAACTTCCGGCATCTTGAGTTGGGATTGATCAAGCCCCTGCAGGTTCGTCGTTATAGGTTTTGAACCGACGAGGTGGTTAGGGCCGGGGTTAGGGGCAAAGAAGAAATAACCGTGATCGAGGTACATCCATTCGGCGTACGGTGCCACTAGCCGACGCAATTGGTTGAATTCCGGTGCGGTTTGGAAATCGCTACGGGAGAAAAAAGCGAGTGGTTCTGCAAGAACGGCCAACAGGTGAACCGCGATGAAAACAGAGAGCACCCGACGTAGTATGAGGGGGCATGAACCAGGTGGAGAACTCTTCGACATGCAATTATTGCCGTTGCGTCTGGCCTTCTCGAGGATTTCTTTAGCGAGCCGGTGGGCGATCTGATTTCGCTGATCTGCTCATGACGGCCAGCGCTAGAAACATTGCCAAGGCTAGTCCACCGATAACCAGCGAGCCGATCATCCAAGGAACTTGCCGTTTGTAGACTTCCGCTAAGACGAAATACAGAGGGGGATCATGTTTCGGCAAGCCGGTATCAACGAGGTATTGGAAGTGATCCCAGACTCGAACCGGGGGATCGGAGGCTGCTCGTTCTCTCATTTCGGCGTAGAGTTCTTCGTCCGTATGACCGAATTCGATTGGAGCGTTCCATCGCAAGAAAGCCAAATAGGAGCCATATCCCAAGCCGATCGTAGCGACAGCAAGACTTAGCCCTGCCAGGAGATTAGTCCACCAAGAGACAGGGTTAGCATTGGAAGAATTCTTGTCGCGGGGGGATTTGGCGTCCTCGATCAGTGACAAGCTCCGCAGGACTTTGGTGCCCGGAACTTCGATATCGGTACCGCAAGATCCACATCGTACGGTGCTACCGGCTTGGGCGATGCCCACCGGGATTGTTTCATTGCATTGGGTGCACGGTAGAGCGAAAGAAGGCATAGCGAAAAATGCTTGTGAGGGTCCAACGGTAACGGAATTTCGATAATCCAGCTACCGTACAATTCTTCGGATTAGGAATAATCTTCGTGGCTTAAGATTCTACGCGGCTCAGTTTAGCTTGGTTTACTCTAATCGTCGATTGCCCACAGAAGCGAGCTTGTGAGAGCTCAGGGGCGTAATTGTAGAGTTTCTGGTGGGATTATGCCGGGGTATTTGCTGGTGCGTCGTCCTGGAGGAGTTTATGGAGGTGGAAATGGTGCCGTCCGAGCTTTCCACCGTAGTTTCCTCCGGTGATGGCTCGAATTCCAAGGGACTGTCCAACTTTACAAACGGCGAGGATTCCGGCCCGCATCGCTTGTCCTACAACGGGTGCGGTGAGCCCGTCGATCACTAGTTCGAGCACGGCACCGACATCATCTGGAACGGATTTTTCAGTATGGGCGAGTTTAGGGAGATCGCGAAGAGTTGGACAGAAGGCATCGTTTGTCGATGCCTTCAACGAGGAATACTTCGAACCGACTTTGGAACCGCTTCGGGCGACGCCGCCGGGAAAGGGAGCGATGCATTCGGGGATTTTTCGTATCGCGGTTACTGCTGCATCGCAAGCGTGAAGTGCTCCGTGGATGGTTTCCGCTAGTACCAGAAAATTCCCACCACCGACGGCACTGGTTCGATACGCGGTATCTTCGCAGACAAATTCACCATCCATCACAGGTATTCGCCAGTATTTGGTCTTACCTATTCTTTTGGAGATCTGGTTTCCGTCCCCGAAGTATCGAATGCGGGACCCGAGTGCGACCTTTTTTTCTGACTTTAAACCTGAGAAAACGGAAGTGCTTGGGCAAGTCAACACACATTGGCCGACGCGTCGCACAAGTTGTTCTTGAAGTTTATCGCCGCTGGTGCTGAACATAAGAACCGAAACGCCTGGTCTGCCGTCTGGGGTTTCGTGAGGAGCGAGTTCTCGTTCGACTCCTGCTTCTACCACACATCCGATCACACTCGTCGCGAATCCGGTCATGGCTTCGCCGGCACGAGAGGCCCAGGCGGGTTCGGCAGCGGTGATAATGACGCGTGTAGCGGTCATGTCGAAAGCTTCTGCGAAGGTGTCTTCGATAGGTATACCGTTAATTTTCATGCGACCTCTCCTTTGGGATTTTGTGTTACTCTTCCCACTGCACTGCGATAGGATTGTCGGTTTGCAAGCGGACCATCTGTTGATAAATCCCAGGTTGATTCAGCAATTCTCTGTGAGTGCCTTGTTGAACGATTTTTCCCGCATCGAGCACGAGGATGGAGTCCGCTTTCTGAATGGTGCTAAGTCGGTGTGCGATTACAAATGAAGTTCTCGACCCCAGTAGGTTTTCTAGGCTTCCTTGAATTGCAAGTTCGCTTTCGCTATCGAGATTGCTGGTTGCTTCATCGAGGATAAGTATCTTGGGA
>JBEICB010000113.1:0-15714 GCA_040373655.1 Pirellula sp.
CCATTGATGGACATTCGTCAACGTTCCACAGAGCATCAACATGGCCATCATGCGGGTCCGTATTCCAAACGCCTTGGACTTCGATCCGAGGTTTTGGCAAGCCGCTTTCGTAGCAGGTATCGATGGCAGACCTCTGAAGTCGGAAAATGGACTCGACGAAGATATCCTGATCCTCGATATCGATAGCAGTGACTCCTGCAAACTGTCTATACCTTGGCCCACGAAAGACTTCGGCCCTATCGTTCTTACCACCGCCTCTCTGCGGTCTAACCAACCTCCATACGATCTAACGCTTGAACTTGCTCGCGGTACCATCCACCGAATTCGTACCAACGCGTTCTTCTGGGATCGTACCGGCGTACGAATCCCTAACTCCCACTCAGAATTGATTGACCAAGCCTCAGACATCTTCGTCCAAGCAATTCTTGAAAAAGAAAACAAACCCCTCAGCGATAGCCTCGCTCAACAGGCCATCGATCTGACCGTCAGCGCTGCACGCCCCCTCGTAAGAGCTTATGTAACTCAAAACCTTCACGCCCGATTACGTAATAACGAAAAACTACAAACCCTCTTCGGTGTGCGACTCCCAAACGCATCCAACTGGCCCCAGTTTGCTGAACATCTTCTGCCAGCTTGCAATACAGTGAGTATCGACTGTGCCCTCTCATCCTCAAACAATTCCACATCGACCGAGTCGCAACGCGGAACCATCGAACAACTCCAATGGGCCAAAGAAAAAAACCTCAGAGTCGTTAGCGGTCCTCTCGTTACCCCAATGGATGTTCGCTCAGCACAAAGTGACCCATCATGCGATTCCTTCGAATCCCTGATGGCTATCGTTTTACAAAAAGTAAAACACACTGTTACGAAATACCAAGGAAACTTTCAACTCTGGGACGCTTGCAGCGGTCTGAGTAACTGCCAATCTACTGGACTCGATGATGCTCAATCCTTCAAATTGGCTTGCAATATCATCAACCTAATTCATAACCTCGACCCGAAAACTCCACTGATTTTCTCAGTCGATCTACCTGCAGCCGAAAATATGCGATTGAACAATCGCGCTATTAACCCCTTGGTGTTCGCCGAAAGCCTTATCCGCGCTCACGATCGATCCATCGCCGGTATCGGACTAGAACTGAACCTAAATCGCTGGCCAGACGGGACCCTCCCCATGGATCTTCCCGGACTGTCTGATCTGATCGATCACTGGAGCAGCCAAAACCGCTCTCTGCTCGTGCGACTCACTACGCCACTAGAACTATCTGCTTCAAGCACTGAAAATCTCAACGATCTTAGAATGCAACGTAGCTCAATCGTTTCAAACTGGAACTATCCAGTCAAACTCACCGCGACAACGCCCCAAGAAGATGACGACGATACTGCTCCGGAAATCAATCCTGCACAGTTTACGGCACAAGTCGCCAATGATAAAGAATGTAACGCTCCAACAAACCTAGCGTCCAAACCTATGCCCCCCAGCGGACTGGAGATCCTCCAACTACTTCTCGCAAAACCCAACGTTGATGCAATCCTATGGAACCAATGCTTGGACTCCACCGATTTGACAATACCAAACGCAGGGCTGTTTACCAAAGAACTGCAACCGCGATCTCTCGTCGAGTGCATGATTCGACTCCGCTCCCAATACCTGCCCTGAGTACGAACAAGGCAGGTACTTTTGTAGCTTCGATCGCAACGACTACGGACGCTTAAAACTTAAGTTTGCAACAATCTCAACTTCGTCATTGATCTTGCCCTTACCGTAGTTCATCCCGAACTTAGTCCGATCAAGCTTAAACTCGGCACGCAATTCCGCAGTCCCCTCACCAAGAACGGCCTTGCAAGGTACCTTGATCTCGACGGTCTTATCTAGCATCGTCAGCTTGCCAACCAACTTCACGTCATCTTCACTCGCTGCTTCAATCGCAGTGCTCTCAAACGTGATCTTTGGGTACTTTCGAACATCAAAGAAATCCGGGTTCTTCAGATGCTCCGTCAACTTCGCATCGTCTGACCACAAGCTATCCGTTTGAATCTCCAACTTCAAGGATCCCTCTTGTGGATTCTGCAAGTCAGCCTTCGCCTCTGCCTTGAAGGACTTAAACCCGCCTTTATGGGCTCCCTCCGGCTTCTTGCCTACAAAGTCAATCTTGCTCTTCTCCGTATTAAGAGTCCAAGTCTCCGCAAAAGTCGATGATACAAATCCAAATACCAATGCCATCGCAAATAGAAGCCGCATCATTAATCTCCCTTAAAAAATTTGTCATCAATCAATTCTTTGTTCCGACCCCCGGAACACCGTATATTGTAACGAATCTTCCACCACATCTTCGCTGTAACTCAGGCCAATTTCCGAGATGCTATCAACCTTAACCGAACTCGTGATAAACCGTATTCCCATCGGAAAACATCTCTTCATTCAAAGCTTGCCACTGCTTATTTGGACCCTTCTCCTGCCACAGCCCCACTGTTTCGGACAAACCGCCGACCCAGCAAAAGCCCAAGAACTCATCGATAAGGGTGAATACGAACAAGCCATCGAGATGGCACAAGTCCAAGTCGATAAAAAAACTTGGAACGAAAATTGGCCCCGCATCCTTGCCTCGACTTTGATGATCCAAGGAAAATCCGAACAAGCAATGAAGGTCTACGAAGACTCTCTCGAACGCTTCGGCGACTCGATGAGACTTAAACTACTCGGTCACCAAATCTACCTGGAGAACAACTTACCCCAAAAAGCTCAACAACAACTCGATGACCTTAGCGCCTTCGTACAACGCAGCCCTTGGAAATATTCAGCCAAATCAGAACTTGTCCCCCTCGGCGAATTCTTTCTTCTCAAAGATGAAGATCCCAAACAAGTCCTAAAACTCTGCTTTGATCAAGCCGTCAAAGCGAATCCGAAAAATATCGACGCCTACAAAGCCATCGCAAAGATGGCAATCGATAAATCCGACTATCAAGTCGCCGCCGATGCAATCACAAAAGCACTCAAATTGTCCGATATAAACCCCGACTTACATCAATTGGCTTTTCAAACCTGGCAGCAATCCGACAGAACTAAAGCTGCTGGACATCTGCAAAAAGCTCTCGAACTCAATCCAAAACATCTCCCCTCACTTCTCCTCGAAGCACAAGCTTTGATCGATCGAGAGAATTACGATCAGGCCCAAAGCGTATTAAACCAAATCGAGTCTATAAATCCTTCGTCGAGCATCCTTTGGGCCCTGCGTGCTGCGATCGCGCACCTTAAAAACGATTTTCAAAACGAAGCCCAATACCGCTCAAGAGCACTCGAAAAACGACAACTAAATCCCAGTGTCGATTACACCATCGGAAAGAACCTCTCGATGCACTACCGCTTTGCGGAAGGTGCCAAGTACCAACAACGCGCATTGACTGCCGATCCGAATTTTCATCCAGCTCAAACCCAACTCGCACAAGACCTACTTCGACTTGGGAACGAAGCTCAAGGTTGGGAAATGGTGCAAAAAGCCCGACGCTCAGACCCCTTCCACGTCACGAACTACAACCTGCAAATTCTAAAAACTGAACTCGATAACTACACATCCATCGAAACTCCAGGTTTCGTTATCCGTATGGAAAAACACGAAGCAGAACTATTCGGAGAGCATGTTGTAGAAACCCTCGGACGCGCGAGAAGTACCCTCGTCGAAAAATACAAAGCTAACCTTCAAGAACCAATCGTCGTAGACATATTCGCGAAACAACGCGATTTCGCAATTCGCACCTTCGGACTCCCGGGAGGAGAAGGTTTTCTCGGCGTGTGCTTCGGTCGTGTCATCACCGCAAACTCACCTACCGCCTTAAGCGTCGAACATAATTGGCAATCGGTCCTCTGGCATGAATACTGCCACGTGATCACCTTGCAGCTTACCGAAAACAAAATGCCCAGGTGGCTCTCGGAAGGCATCTCCGTCTACGAAGAAAACCAAAAAAACCCAGCTTGGGGAGAGCCACCACAACCCGCCTACCTCCACTGGATCCGCTCGGGCGATTTTTCCCCACCCAGCCAACTCAGCAGCATGTTTCTCGCCCCCTCCTCCCCAGAAAGATTGCAATTCGCCTATTTCATCGCCTCTTGGGTCGTTCAGTTTTTCGTCGAGCAATTTGGTCACGACGGCTTGCTGCAATTGCTCAACGACCTCCGAAACGGACTCGAGATATCTCAAGCTCTCGCAAGACGCACCGGAACCATCGAAGGCTTTGATCAGGCGTTTCAAAAGTACGCGATCGAACGTGCGAAACAAATTGCACCAAACTTAGATCTGCAACCCTCTGATGCTTTAAATCATAAATCATCAAACTTGGCTTCCTACTCAAGCCTCCACAGCGAACTAAACCAATCAATCAACGAAAAGAACTGGGACCAAGCTCGGATCAAAGCCGAAACACTGGTTGAACTATGGCCTACCGACCCTTCCAACAACAACGCACTGCGTAAATGGATCGCAATTGAAAATGCTACCGGAAACATTGACTCAGAACGGCAAGCCCTCGCGACACTCGTAAAGATCGATCCGCATAACACAACACCTCTAAAACGCCTCGTTGAAATCGACCTCGCAAAACACGACTTCCCGTCCGTCGAACGATGGTGCCAAGCAATCCTTGCAATTCGCCCCGATCACGCCCCAACCCTCGACTCCCTCGCAACCGCATCCGAAAAACTTGATCACCACTCCTCAACAATCAAAGCCCTACTCGCACTCTCACGCCTCGATCCAATCGATCCCGCAAGCCTAAATCTAAGACTCGCACAAGCCCACCGTCAGCTTGCACAGGACCCTACACAAGCCGAGGAATTGCTAAGAAATGCAAAACGCTACTGCCTCAAAGCACTAGAAGAATCTCCACGCTATGAACAAGCTCTTCGGTTGCTGCAAGAACTTGCCAGTACCCCTCAATAACCAGAACCTTGAATCAAAGCACACGGGCCCAGTAAGCCTTCAAATACCCAGTCTCCATGCAATGAGTCGCCATCGGGTGATCCATCGCTGCTGAACGACTCTCAATAATCTGCACAACCCTCCCGCGACTTCGATGCCCCTCTACCACCTCTCCCGTCGTTCGCGCCGCAGACTGCACCACATTTAAGAACGATGGACCGTCAAGTAGTCCCGCACAACAACACGTCAACAAAAGCCCCCCTCGCTTGACCAACTGAATCGCAAGCCGATTTAAATCGAGATGTTTCCGAGTTCCCTCCTCCAGTTCCGCTCGCGATCGTATCAACTTCGGCGGATCCAAAACAACCACATCGTATTGCTTACCATTGCGAACCATATCTCGCATATAAGCAAACGCATCCGCATGCACGTAACGCACCCGCACGTCGTTGATATCCGCATTCTTCTTAGCCATCACTAACGCATCTTCGTCCAAATCCACCCCAGTTACTTCCCTCGCCATCCCAGCCTTCGCCGCGGCAACGGAAAATCCCCCGCTGTAACAACAAATGTCTAAGACCGTCTGACCCGCCGTGTATTTCGTCAAAATCTCCCGGTTCTCTCGCTGATCGCAGAAAAACCCAGTCTTGTGCCCAGTCCCAAAATGAACCCGATATCGAACATCCCCCTCATGAATCGTAGCGTAAGCCGGAAAACCCTGCGAGCGATTCCCCTGCCAATGCCCTCCCTCCTGACTCGAGAATTGAGGCGAAGCCTGTACCAACCCAAACTTCGTACCCACCAATGGATGCAGTCGCTCTAGAATCTCCGCAGCACGATGCGCCATCCCCAAACTAAATACCTCCGCACTTAAACAATCCCCATAGCGATCCACAACCAAACCAGGTACTCCATCCGACTCTCCATGCAATAACCGATAAGCATTCGTCCGCTCCGGTAACTTCAACATGTCATGCCGCAACGCAACAGCATCTTCAAATAGCCGCATCCAATCCCCATCCGTCGGCAGCGACTCCTGCCAAAAATACAACCGTACCGCAACCTCCGCCTTCGGATTGTAAATACCATAAGCAAACAACTTCGGCTCAGAGAGTCGCTGATGCTCGACCTCCAACGCATATACCGCTACCCAATCCCCACCCTGAGGATTCCCCTCCAATCGCTCTATTCTCTTTCGAAAAACATTCGGATGCCGCGTCGCTCGCTGCACATACAATCGGCCAATACTATCCCTACCAGCCGGCACCATCGGTTTGATGTCCATTCTTCTCTTTGCTTTCTCACAGTTCCTATTCGATCGCAGTAACTACCTGCTATAACCTGCTAATTCGTCAATCATCCGCTCCAACGAAACTTCTTCTTCAACTCCAGAAGTATCCACACCCTCGTTCACAAGAATCGACTTTGCAATTCGCAAAAACAACTGCTGCACTTCCGGTACCCTATCTTGAATCTCGTTCTGCTGCCAACGATCCTCCGGATGACAGAAAACCCCAAGCGACTTTAACTCAACCCTTCCCGATGAATGCATTTCTACCGAAAAGACCGCAGACCAAGCAGAGGTGATTATCGCAAGCCCCCCAGCACCCATCGCATAGGCCATGGAGCTTGTGTACCCTTCGAAATCGACACAACAATCTTCTCCCGCGATGCGACGTACCAAGGAACGCATCCATTGCGATAACCCCCGTGGTTGCATAAAACCCTCAATCCGTCCCCCCAAAGGCTCATCCTGCGCCAAACGAATCAAAAGTGGACAATGCAACCCCTCCGCATACCCCCCAACACCACTAAACCCTATGCCACCATGCTCCCCCAACGGATACCCTCGCACCCCCGATAATACAACCCAACAAGAATCAGCAAGCTCTAGCCCATCCAAAAGCTCCATCAATTCCTCAATGCCACGGTCGATACAAATCGCCTGCCCACCTGCACCACAAGCCCACCTAAAACGCTCATCAGGGTCGTAACCTGGTGGCAATATCAAGTCCGGTGGCTCGCACCCAACCGGTGGATCCGGATCCCCTTCGTCAACCATCACCTGCTTGAACTCATAAGGTGCATCCCAGTCTCCACACAACCCACGCGAATGAATCCACAAATACGGAAACTCATGCTTGCGCTCCAACCACAAAGAAAGCCCGCGAAGGATCAACTCCTGAAAACCAGACTCGTACTCCTCTCCTCCCCGTAACTCCAATACCTCTACATTACCAAAGCATTGAAAGTACTCTCGAGCTTCGGAAGTATGTGTGACAATCATCCACTCCCGGGATTCGTACTCACAAGGCGCAACGCCGTGCAATAAGTCCTTCGCCGAAAAGCGATCCATCCAATACTGATCGAATACCCAAGCCTTCGACGCAAAAATATCTAAATGGGGTGTTGGGACTAGAGCATTACCATAACAACCAACTAAATTACATCCCCACCCCTCAATGGTGATGAAAACTCCATAACCGATCTCTTGAACATCCATGAAAGCCTTCACTAAACTTAGTTCGCCCCAACCACAAACCACTTCTCAAAAGCGTTCCCATTCCAACGGAATACGCTCTGAGCATGCGGATCAACCACCACGGGCTTGTCCTCCACCAAAAACAATCCAACAGGATTCATAAGCGGTGCACCACTGAAAATTAACTTTGGATCCTCCCCCAATTTCCAACTCCAAACCCCTTTGCGATATCCATCACTGACCCAAACCCTGTCCTCACTATCCACAACCACCTGATGAGGGAAATCAAAGACTCGACCTCGAACGATCGGCTCCGCCTTACCATCTGCATCGAGTCGAAGCAAAGGATTCTCGTCCTGCGAAATCACCCAAATCCGATCCGCCCCATCAACAAATACTCCACGAGGATTCACCGCAGCAAATACCTCCGGCGCTGCACTCGCAGATGCCTGCTTCCACAATACCCGTCTCTCCAAATCCGCAATCAGCAAACTACCGTCCTTCATAAATGCCAAATCGGTAGGTATCCCTATTTTCCCACCCACCGTAGCAACCCATTGTCCGTCCGCTCCCCTGCGATAAACCTCTCGCGTCGCCGGATCACCAACTGCTAACTCCCCATCCGATGAAATAGCAATGCAACGCACCGCATTCATCTTCTCGCGATACCGCTTGCTACCCTCTACCTCCAACCCCAATACCCCCTCGGCGTACTTCCATACCCCAGGCCTGTTTCGATCTACCAGCCAAAGCACCCCATCCCTACCAGACACACCGTCCAAAGGATAAACAACACTTGCCGCTCGCGTTCCAACCTCTTGACATAAACCAACAGATCCAATCGCCATACCAATGAAAAGCAATGCGCACCCAGAAATAAATGACACACCACTGATCCATCGCGAAAGAACTTTTTTCATCCGCTCTTCTCCAAAATCAAGCACGCTTACTGGCAATCTATCCCAACCACAAAGATCCAATCTCCAAACTTTCAGATCAAGGTGCGATTGTACCCCAATCAAATCACTTGTGCTCAATCAAAGCCTAGACGAACTTACCATTCAACAAAAAACAAAACCGCCAGTGGTCTCTCAACGACCACCAGCGGCATAAATGATTCTTTTCCTAAATGACAGCCATAAATATCCCCCCCAGTCCGAATCTTACACGCCCAGGAAGGATTCAAAGAACAGTTCACTAGGGCACAATCACAGGAGATACGATCACGTTTGAGTCGTTGTTGGTTTCTTTCGCAACGGTAATACCCACTGCAGTTAGTCCAGCAAGTGCAGCAAGCGGCAACAAGCCCCCACCGAAACTTCCTCCCACTCCACCACCACCGCCACCACCAGCCGCGCCGTAACCACCCGCTACTCCGCAACAACCACCCATCGGCAATGGACAGCACTCGCCTGCGATCTCTTCGCCCACGATCTCTACCGGAACGCCCAAGCAATCCGAAGAAGCGAGCTCGACATTCAATACTGGAATCGATTCCTCGGCAACTGATGAATTGACATATCTCGCACCATCCGGTGCAATCAACGCACTCGACTCACCATCTTGTGAATCAGCGCTGACCGCAACAAAACCCAAAGCGGCGACCCCCTGAGGACCAGACGCTACAAACCCATAATTACCAGGCAGAATTCCTTCGAAACGATAGTTGCCAACTTCGTCCGTCTTCGCACGTGCCACTTCTTTGCCAGCCGAAGTCAAATACACAAATGTTCCCGCTAAACTGCGTCCACCACCAGGCACCGTCACACGACCCCGAAGTCCTCCCTCGGAATCAATCGCCACCTTGTAACTGTTCAAAAACTTACGAGTTCCAGCGATCGGGTCGGTCTCCACCAACATACCGTGCGTCCCCCTAGGAACGGACCCACTTCGCAACAACGAAACCACTCGATCCGTCGCCGGTGTCAACGAACGAATCTGAATCCCAGTGGGCAAATGCTGGCCGGAAACCCCTTCCAATACCGTCAACGACATAATCGCCAACGTACTAGGTGTCTCCGCCACCAAAGAATACACCCCAGGTTCAACCCCAACGAAACGGAACGAACCATCTTCCGCGCTTCGAGTCGTTACGACTCGCTTACCATCACGAACCAAATAAACGTCTACACCACCCTGACGAATCTGACTGTCCCCTGCCGGTGCACCAATCGTGCCAGCAATCGAACCGTCTTCCCCTCGATGAACCCACTGATAATGATTCAATTCGTTGTTAACCCCATCCTTTGCTGATGGCTGAGCCAACCCCTCAACCGCCGGTACTGAACCTACGGCCTCTTGCGCACGCAACTCTCCGAACAACAGCACCCCGAAACCAAATGCCAAACCGGAAGAGATCAAAAGCTTACGAAACAATTGCCGATGCATCTTCAATTTCCTAATTTTCTACTAGATCCGCAGGAGTCTTAATGTCAGTCACCAACGCACCCCTATCACCGGGGGGAGGATCCTCGTGAACTAAATCAAGTGTAGTTCTAGAACTTGCTAATACAAGCAAACTTCGGTTAAAACTTCCTACCTATTTTAACATTCCACCCCGAACAGGTAAACTTTCCTAACCTCAGCCCCCTAAACCCAACCCATTCAATCAAACTTACTAATGAACAATCCTTCCGCAAAAAAAAACCGCCCAAAAATTAGCGCATTCCCAAAATGCTACCTTGAAGAGATTTCTCAGAAAAAGTCCATGAGCGTCTTCGACTGGATCGAAATGGCGAAATCGCTACCCGCCGACGGCCTGGAAATGTACGAGGGCTTCCTCTGGGAAACCACAGACAACTATCTTGCCGACCTTCGAGGTGCTCTCACCGACGCTAACTTCGAAATGCCGATGCTCTGCTGCTCCCCCGACTTCACACACCCGTCACCCAACAGCAGACGCAAAGCCATCGATTACCAAAAGAATATGATCTGCGTCGCAGCCAAACTCGGTGGTCCCGGCACCGTCTGCCGAGTCCTCAGTGGTCAGCGCTGGCCAGAAGTCTCCCTAGAGGACGGGCTTGAATTTGCTTCCTCCGCCATCCGCGAATGCCTGCCCGTCGCCGAATCACTTGGTGTCATTCTCGGAATCGAAAATCACTACAAAGACGGATTTTGGATCTACCCAGAATTCGCTCAGAAAAAAGATGTCTTCCTAAAACTCCTAGAACGCATCCCCCTCTCACCCTTCTTCGGTGTCCAATACGATCCGAGTAACGCTGTTGTCGCAGGTGATGACCCGATCGCCCTCCTCGATGCTGTCCTCCCTCGAGTCGTAAGCATGCACGCTAGCGACCGTTACCTGGCGCCCGGAGCATCCCTCGAGGACCTAGCTTCCTCAGACGGTAACGTTGGATACGCCCAAGTCCTTCTGCACGGTGTCACGGGAAAAGGTCTCAACGACTATCCGGCAATCTTCGAACGGCTCGCATCCATCAACTATGCCGGCTGGATCAGTATCGAAGACGGTATGAACGGAATGGATGAAATGAAGGAATCTCTACTTTACCTTCATGCCATGACCGAAAAGTACTTCGGCTAACACAACCATCGCCAACAACAACTCTGCAAATCAACAACTCTGCAAATCAGCATAGCCATGAATATAAAATCATAGCTTTGTATTGTTGCAATTTCTTCGACCGCAGATCGCAACTAACGCTGCACCTCTAGCAGCGCACAACTAAGAGTCCCCCTGGTATTTCTAGTCCTTCCTATACCAACCCAATTTCTAAGCTGCGCATTCCCTAAATCCGCTACGTCCAGGGAACTTGCGCTATCTCGTTCAATCGTTAAATCCTACGGCACTTACAAAGTTTTCCAGATCCTAAATCCCCCATTTTCTTGCCCATCTCTCCCCACGCTTTAGTATTGAATTGATTCCATCGGGAAATTGATAACCGGACCGTAACACGCCCAACCACCCTAACCGAGTCAAGACCATGCTCTCTCAGGTATTGAAAACGACCGGATTTGCTTTAATCGCTTTTGCGATGCTACTGACCCATGCAAACGCTGGCTTCATCTTCAGCAGTACCACAAACCAAGTTGGTACTAAGATAGACTTCAACAAAACCCCGCAGAACCCTGCTGGCTCGGGCTCGGCGTCGAAGATAGGTTTGTACGACTTCCGAAACGACGCCGATGCATACGCGTACCTCAAGGCGAGAATCCGCCTCTGGGTGCAACTTCCACCCGAAGCCGTCGGTGATAAAGCACCTTACATCGTTATCGCCAAGGCAGGCACCCTCGACTTGGACCTCGCACTAACCGTAGGTGATGCCGTTCGCCTCGATCTGCGAGTTTCCTATGATCTGTTCCCGAGCGGTCCCGGTGTTGTCGAGAAACAAACTGACTTCGAAAATATTACTGAAGATCAAAGTCTTGCAATCGCTGCAATTATGGAACAAGATCCGGAAAGACGAATCGAAGCGTGGTTAGCCAGCGAGGATTTCAAAGACATCACCGTTCCAGCCTCCTTCGATTCTTTGCAAATCGTCAATGGTCGCCCACAAATCGTCACAACAACCCTCAACTCGACGCTCGATCTTGAAGCAGTCCCGGAACCTGCTTCGATCGCTTGCTTCCTCATCGCCCCGATCACTATTTATTCACTAAATCGCAGACGTCAAAGACTCGCGAAATCCATCTAATATTGGCAAGCTAAATCATGAAGATTACCAAACAACTGCTGATAGCTTTTGCAAGCATCGTTTGCCTGCTACAAGCAACGCCTACGATCGCGAAGGCGGACATCATCTCAGATTTCAAACAGCAAAATGCAGCTGTTGAATCGACGGCAACCAGTCGTGCCATCTATCTGGGAAGATTATTCAACAACGTAGAAGGTGGAGCTTTCCGACGCATGGAAGCGATGTACGCTATTGTCACGATCGCACAAGCAACTAACGTCGCCCTCTTTGCAGGAAATGCAGCATCCGGTTTCGAAGCAGCACGCGCTGCGAACCAAATCTTTGACACCGGTTTGCGAGTGAGCACCGTCTCGCAAAATGCTACTGAAGTTGTTTTCGTCCCCGGCGACCCAGCACAAGTCGCCCCCCAAGCAATCCCAATCCCCGCTGGCCTTGCAATTCATGATTCTCTAGCCCTAAATCGTAGACTCGATTTCTGGCTCGTCGGTCTCCCCGGTTCAGGATTCACAGTTCCATCGACCATCGGCTCAAATCCAGCATCCTTCTTCATCGAGTTCCATCGAACAACCTCCGTGCCAGAACCTACAACGCTCGCCCTACTCTGCGTCCCGGCTACAGGTGCCATCCTCGCCGCTCGCCGAAGAAGGAAAGCGTCGAAGAACGCACTGCCTAGCGATCAAGATCTTCGCAACTAGCGCTTCGCTAGATGTGAAAGTGTAAGCAAGACATAACCCGTTACTAAGTTCGGATCACCCTCCATCCAACGAACTTCGGGGTTTCTCCAAGAACCATCTACATTCTGCGTGTCTCGCAACTGCCGCAGAATGTCCTCCCGCCAAGACTTCACCCCGCCAGTGGTTTCAAAGTTCGCTTCCCCATACAGCGACAACGCCTTGGCCATCGTGTGGAGATAGTAATACAATCCCGCCGCTCCCATACCTGGATTATTCGAGACACTGTAGTTCTTGGACAAGAAATCCAATGCGGCCTTCACGCGATAATCCTCCCGGTCAACTCCCGCGTATAACATGCTTTTCAATCCCGCATAAGTCATCGAAGCATACGAACGCAACCCTCCAGTCGCTTCATCCTTGCCCGCCATCGAATCTCCACCTGCTGCCGGTGTATAGTAAAAGCCCCCGTCGTTGATCTTCGACGCAAACTCAGTCCTGTTCGCAGGAGACTCCAAATTCTGACAACGATTTACAAACGCCAAAGCCCTCGCGATTGCTGGATCCTCCTCCGGTACACCGGTGCTCCGCAATGCCTCAATGAAAAAAGCGGTGTTTGATAAATCAGGTCGAGACTTGCTCCCGTAACCCGCTCCCCCAAAAGCTGGATCCTCCGGCTTGATTCCCTCACCCTCATCCCACTGCTCTCCCTTAACAAACTGCTGTGCCCTCTCGAGCAATTCGTCATACTTGCCACCCTCATTAACCTTGGACAATGCCATCATCGCTAAACAAGTCTCGTAATTTGCATGCCGGGATCCCTCCGCATACAACCCTCCATTCTCCCGCAATGTCCCCAACAAAAAAACAACTCCCTTAGCAACCAAGGGATCCTCCGTTCCCACGCCAACCGATACCAATCCTGCAACCACCAAACCCGTAACCCCTGGACCAGCCTGCGAACTAAACGAACCATCCACTCCCTGTGTCTGTCGCAAAAAATCAACTGCAGATCGAATGATCCTAGAACGCTCCTGATCCCATTGCGAATCCACCAAACCTATTGGCTCCTGCCCAAACAATTCGCACGATTTCATTCCCAATGGCTTTTCCATGGCAAAAAAACCAAATCCTGCCAACACTCCAACTACATTACGGCGATTGATCTGCATCGCAATTCCCACTCTCTATTCACACTATTCACAACTTACCCTTACCGTCTTCACAGCATTTCCACTATAAGAGATCTCCGGTCCAACTCCAAGAACTACGCTCAGAGAATGTCCAGACTGTAACAATATTCCTCCAACGCTGCTGATCCAATGATCGAATGATCCTCGAAGATATCGCTCGCGACCAATTAAAAGAACAAGCTGAGAAACTTGGCTTCCAACTCGTCGGCTTCACCCCCGCCGTCGATGCAGCGACCTTTCCCGATCTGTGCAACTGGCTAGATAACGGCTTCGCCGCCTCGATGTCCTACATCGAACGTCGAAAACACGCCTATCAGCATCCCAACGGAGTCCTTCAAAATTGCAAATCTCTGATGCTTCTGGCCCTGCCCTACCAACCACACCCCTGGACGCTCCCAAGCAAAGCTATCTCGCAATCGCAGAAAATTCCCCAAGTCCTAGCAACAGACACACAGCAATCGAGCACAATCGGTGCCTACGCAATGGCCAAAACCGATTACCACCTTTGGATTCGCAACACACTAAAGCCATTGCTCGCTGAACTCAGCAAAATGTTCCCCAACTCCCACAGTCGAATCGTCGTAGATACCGCTCCACTCCTAGAACGCCATTTCGCTCAACGCGCCGGTCTCGGCTGGATCGGGAAAAACACACTACTGCTCAACAAAAAACTAGGTAGCTACTTCTTCCTTGCTGCAATCCTCACCGATGCAAATCTCGGTGCAAACTCTCTTCCACCACAAACACATGCCTCCCACTGCGGATCTTGCCAAGCCTGCATCGAGGCTTGCCCTACCAACGCCTTCGTCGCTCCCTATGTCCTGAACGCAAATCGATGCATCAGCTATTGGACCATCGAACACCAAGGCGCAATCCCGCAAGAATTCAGAAAAGAACTCGGACCCTGGATCTTCGGTTGCGACGCATGCCAAATCGTCTGCCCTTGGAACAGAAAGCAATCCAAAACCAACACCAACACCTGCCCCTCGCATCCGGAACCCATGAAACCCGAACTGGTCTCCGAAAAATCGAATCCCCTATTCTGGCTTGAACTATCCCCCGAGGACTTCATCAAAAATTTCAAGCATACCCCATTCTATCGCACCGGGTTGATCCACCTACAACGTAACTCCCTCTGCGTGGCGGCTAACCTGAAGATGACAAACGCTATCCCCACCATCGAAAAATTCCTCTCTCACCCCGACCCAACTCTTCAAGAAACCGCACTTTGGGCCATCGAATCTCTTGCTGATCCAAACTCAACCCAAATTCACCCCTAAGCCTCTCCCGATCTCGACGACGCCTCCTCACCACGCAATAACCCAAATCCAAATAATCCTGACGAGTGGCCATCCGAGAACTCGATCGCATAAGCATAATTTCCCACAGGACGCATCCCCTCAACCCGCATCGGACGCGCCTCAGACAAAGAAATCACCTCTAAACCCTTCCCAATTCCAACCTTCTTCTCCCCCCCCTTCTTTTCCTTACAAGTCGCACAAGGACAGAGCTTACGCAACTCCCAAGCATCCCACAAATTCTCCTTGCCATCAGACCATTGAATCCGAATTCGCGATTCTCCCTCTCTGACAATCCCCACAGGCAATACCATCCGTTCAACCTCCATAAAAACCTCTATTTCACAACTTATACCAACAGTCTAAAATTCAAAGAACTACCGTAAAAACTCAAATCAGTTCACCGTCGTAACGCAACTTGTTCGGCGTTGCTCCAATCCGGAAATACTCCGACTCGGCTACCCCCCTATGCTGCTACCCTTCCAACGCATCTTCATTGCCGGAC
>JBEICB010000348.1:0-3608 GCA_040373655.1 Pirellula sp.
AATTCCTTGACCCCCGCATCAATCAGCTCCCGACAATAACTCTCATCGGCCAGCCGCATACCATGGGTTTGGATTCGGACGAATTCAAAGCCTGCATCAATTGCCCGTCGCACAATCGCGGATAGATCTTTGCGAAGTGTTACCTCGGATCCGGTCAGAATGAGCCCCTTCCAAGGACGTAGCTGACGCTGTTGCTCCAAGAGTGCCTCGAGTTCCGTCTCGTCGGCGGGCTCAAGCCAGTGCATTGATTCCAGGATCATGCAGTGTTGGCAACGAAGATTGCAACGAAAATGAATAGTTAACTCAACGAAGTCGCTGTGCCGGATGCCAACCCTGGGGTTTTTGGGAACATCTGCCATCTTTCGTTGCATCCCCTCAAGCTTCTCTGAAAAACCTCAAAAACGCTACAGATTATCGGTATGGATCTTCCTTGAGTAGCTTTGTTCTCCAACCCGCAAGGATTGGATTTCTCCCGGGCCAAATTTCCATGCGATTTCGACCTTTAAACTAACTTTACACTTGTAAATCCAGTAAATCCACTCATTTGTTTGTTATGATTGGAAGCTTCCTCGATTGACAAGTCCGAATGCATTTTTCTTATTCCGCCGTTTTGCCAGCGGGCACCTGCCCCTTTTACGTTTGCAAAACCGTTCGGCAGTCACTCATCAAACGCCATTGTATTGGTTTTGTTTATGAAAAAAACAGAGTCGTTCCTCCGACGCGCAAAACACATTCTGACGTTATTGCGAAGAAAACTCTTTCAGCGTCTGCTTCGCAATTCGCTGTCGCTTCGTGGCGTAACGAAATTGGCCAATCAGATCCAAAACTTTTTTGCGAGGTTGATGTCTTTGCCATCGGAGAGCGATTCGGCCGGGCGATCCAGTCGGCAGATTCTCGGTGGGACGAAGCGACCCAATCGAGAGGCTTTCCGACCTCAGTCCTATGAACCGTTGGAACCTCGGATGCTGCTTGCTGCGGATTTGCAAATTCCCGCATCACTGACCACGGAGGAATTGGTGATATCCTACAGTTCGCAGGCGAGTCAATATCAATTGCTGCAGAACGGAACGATCATCGCGACTGCATCGGCGAGCTCCGCAAACAATGGTGGCGTGCGAATTTCGGGGAATGCTGCTGACAACTCTCTAAAACTAGATGTCGCCCGCTTGCCGGCGGTGTCGATCTCCATGCTCGGGACGGGCACGGATCGATTAGCAGTCTCGGACGATTCTAACATCACGCTCCATAGCGACAAAGTTATTGTAGGGGGCAAGACGTTTCCGCTCACAGGTTTTGAGCGGATTGAGTTGACGGGTGGCAATTCAGATAATCAGATTCAAATAGTGACTAGTACCTACGAATCGATTCAGATTGTCGGAGGGGATGGAACGGACACGCTCTTGGGGCCAAACCTCGCATCTTCGTGGAGCATACTTTCTGAAAACTCCGGTATCCTCAATGAGTCTATCCAGTTCTCGGGGATTGAAAACGCAACGGGGGGTAGTCTGAAGGATGTTGTTCGAGTCATGTCCGCAGAAGGACTCACCGGGACTATCGATGGATGTCTTGGCGCGAACGAACTACAAGGCCCTGATAGCGAATCAGCATGGCAGATCCTTGGCTCTAACTCCGGAAAGCTCAACGGAAAGAACTTTTCTAATTTCGGTGCGATCCAGGGGGGGAGCAAGGCTGATACGTTTGTTTTTAGTGCAAGCGGACAGCTTTCGAGCAAACTGGACGGCGGAAGGGTTGATCCTGACGCTCCGTCTGTAAACACGATTGACTATTCAACCCGAGGCTCGGCGGTTCAGATCGATTTATCTACGACTGTTGCTCCGGGAATTCCTAGTGTCGCGAATATCAATCGATTCGTCGGACAGGGAAGTTCCAGCAGACTCAGTGGTCCTCTGCCGGCCAAGGATCAAGCGACTTGGGTTATCACCGGCGCGAATTCCGGCGAGGTTTCTGGCACTGCCTTCGAGGGCTTTGCATTACTCGTTGGACAAGATGATTACAACGATGCTTTCATCATCAAGCCATCGGGATCCGTCAGCGGTTCAATCACTGGCGGTCTACGTGGCTTGGACGGCATCGCAGTGGAAAACAGTGCAGGGGAATTGCTGGCGTATCAACCTGCGGGTTCCGATGAGTCGGGCTCAGCGACGGTGAGTTCCAAGTCCCTGGTGTTTGTTGGATTGGATCGCTATGAACCATTGTCTGGTTCTGTGGGTCAACGAGTTTTCACTGGTTCAATTTTTGATCGTTCGGTCGAGTTCGCCGATGCCGATTTGAATACTACGGGTAATTCGTCGCTGAAGTTCCAAGGACTGAGTTTTACCAGTGGCTCGAATTCATTTTCCTTCCCTAATCCATCGCAACTGCTTTTCGTTAACTTGGGAAGCGGAGCGGATCGAATCGTCAATGTATCGACAGACCCGACATTCAGTCCGACATTCATTCGTTTTGAGAACGGGACTCTAACCGCGGATCTGACCAGTGGGGCTGACCAAGCAAGTCTTCAAGTGGTTTCGGGTTCTTCCAACGAAGGTGTTGTCGTCGACCTGAGTGTCAATGGAATGGTGACGCGAGTTGGCAATAGTCGTTTTGCACCCACAACCATAGAAGTAAACACCGCAGCAGGCGATGACACTGTAGTACTTGGAAATAACATCCCCAACCGGGTGAAAATCGATGGTGGGGCAGGTCAGGATACCTTGACGGGTCCCAATGTCGACTTCGAATGGGTGATCGATGCGACGAATGCAGGGGAAATGGGCTTCGATGGTGCTTTCTCAAACATTGAAAACCTTACTGGTGGTTCTGCCAAAGACCAATTTACCGTTCGAAAAGTGGATGGAGTAACGGGTTCTATAACTGGTCAACTCCAAGGTGGAACGGGTTTAGATACACTCATTGGGCCTGAGCAATCCAACCAATGGTCCGTTCAAGGTCAGGACTCTGGGATCCTAAATACATCGACCAGTTTCTCTTCTATCGAAAACTTAAGTGGAGGAGGTGCTGCGGATAGCTTCCAGATAACCAACAGTGGATCGATCTCAGGGGCCATCGACGGTGGCATCGATCGAGAGACAGCACCTGGGGCTGGGCCCGCAAGTGACACAATTAGCTACTCACAGCGATCGAGCGCCGTTGCTGTTAATTTAGGTTCCAGGACAGCTACCGGGGTCGCTGGTGCACTTCGCATTGAAAGCTGGATTGGAACGTCGTTGACCGACACCTTGATCGGCCCTGGAGACCCTGGAAGCAATGTCAATTGGAGTATCTCCGCTGCCAATGCCGGGAGCGTCTCGGTGGGTAAAGAAGACAACGTTGTGCAAACTGCATTTCAAGGGTTTGAGAATCTTCAAGGTAGAGATGCTACGAGCGATAAATTTCGATTTCTTCAGAACGGATCTTTGTCGGGATCAATTGCCGGCGGATTAAGTAGCGACCCGAAAATCATCGATGGCTTGAGCGTTTCGGACGGAACGAGCGACGACGTTTTGTTGCCCACGGCCTCTGAGCAATCTGGATCGATCACTTTAAAGGGCCGCACCGTTGTGTATACGGGCTTGGACCCAGTGACAATCGTGGGTGGAACCGATGCG
>JBEICB010000084.1:0-20665 GCA_040373655.1 Pirellula sp.
AGTACGGCACCGACGACAGCGAATAGAATTCCGAATACTGCAGCGAAAGATATTTGGATAAGAAAATAGAACCAGACGTCAAAAAATACTGATTTAACCGGATCTGAAGGTGATGGCTTTTGAAAGAACCAGGGGCCAATCATCGGCCCGAGAATTAGTCCTATTGCCCCCCCACCGAATCCACCAAGCAAACTACCAATGACCGCGCGAAGTTGAAATTGATGACTTCCTTGATTGTTTTTTTGGTTCATAAATAAGTTCCAATAAACCTCAGCGTATGAATTCACTTTTTGGTTTCCAAGAGTCTAACCTTCTTACTTGCGCAAAAAAAGTATAGAAAGACTGGATGATCTATTGTGAAGCGGTTCCGGATTTCATTTTTGCCTAAGGGTATTTCATGGGATAGGTTAGTCTTTGCTTCACGGTGTTAAATTTCGGAGAAAGAAATCTGTCATCATTTGGTATTGATGATACATCTGTTCTGGGTCGACGATGCCATGGCGATTTTTCGGATAGATCATCATTTCGAATTGCTTTCCTGCTTCTTGAAGTGCATTGGCGAATTGTAGGGTGTTGGTCATGTGGACGTTTTCGTCGATCTCACCATGGATAAGTAGGAGGCGACCGCTTAAGTTCTTAGCAGCTTGGACAACGGAGCTGGATTGGTAGCCTTCTGGGTTCGCTTGGGGTGTATCCATGTATCGTTCGGTGTAGATGGAATCGTAGTTTCGCCAATCGGTAACGGGCGCACCGGAGATGCCTGCACGGAACAGTTTGCTATGAGTCATTGCATAGGCCGTGAAGTAGCCGCCGTAGCTCCAACCCCAGATTCCTAACCGGTCGGTGTTAGCCCAAGTTTGATTACCTAGCCATTGAACCGTGTCTTCGAGGTCTTGCAATTCCAGGGCGCCAAGGTTCCTGTAAACCTTCCATGTATCCGCATTCCCTTTACCCAATGCCGAGCGATTGTCGCACAAGAGCACGGCAATTCCTTGGTCAGTCAAATAGCGATGCCATAGGTCGCTTCGGTGGATCCAGCTATTCTCAACTGTGGGTGCCGATGGACCTGCGTATACATAGATTACAACAGGAATTTTCTCTGGTCGTTGAGTTGTCGGTTTGTACAACAGACCTTGGAGCGTTTGTCCGTCTCGAGTGTTGATTGTGACCAACTCAGGCTTTGCGGTTTCCACGTAATCGAATCGGTCGCTTCGATATCCGCTAATCAAACGGATGTCTTTTCCTTCTCGGGATTTCAGCCAAGTCTCGGTCGGTTGGGACAGGTTGCTCCAGGTGTCGAAGAAGAAGCTACCTGGGGGGTGAACGCTGATGCGGTGGGAGCCGAGATGTGTTCCCATAGAGTCCATCTCTTTGGTTTCGAGAGATAGTCGAATGACATCTGTGTTTGTAGGGGCTGACCTGTGAGCGGTAAACCAGACGTATTTCCCTGAATCGGTTACAGCAGAAATTTCTTTAACATCCCAGTCTCCTTGGGTGAGTGGTTTCCTAGAACCATCGGCTGCCACATGGTAGATGTGTCTTCTGCCGACAAAATTTCCGTCGCTGCCGGCGTCGCTAAGCCAAAGGAAGCTACCATCGGGAAGCCATCGAGGGGAGTCAATTACATCGACCCAAGCCTTTGACTGTTCATGTACCAGCGTCGAGGATGTCTTGGTTTGGGTGTGGTACAAGACTAGATCAAGTTGGTTTTGGATACGATTTTGGATTTGATAGAGAAGTTCGTGGGGAGAGTCTGGTTTCCAGCCGACTCGCACGACAATTCGATCCGAGGGATCTTTGATGAGTAAGGGGACATCATCGATTGTCCCGGTTTCGACATCGGCAACTCGCAGGGAGACTAGCGGGTTTGGCTGCCCCGCTTTTGGGTAACGCATATTTTCGACGCGCTGCGCGAATGGGATCGAGTCGTCGATAACGAAGTTTGGAACGGGAGTTTCGTCCAATCGCAGGAACGCGATTTTTGAACCATCTGAGTTCCACCAGTACGCTTTAAATTGCCCTCGGCCATAGACTTCTTCTTGGGTGACCCAGTCTAGTTTTCCATTCAGTATGTCACCGCCACCGTCGGTAGTTAGTTGCTTGACTTCACCCGTTTTGCAATCGACGACAAACAGATTTTGTTCGTGGACGAATGCCAACCGATTCTGGTTGGGGGACAATTCGACCAGTTCTTTGTTTTTATCTGGAGACTGGGTTATGCGTTTCGCGACGTCGGACCTTAGATCGTAGAAAAAGATATCGTTCTTGTGCTGAACGATTGCTGTCTCAAGTCCTTCTTGAAAGACATCCATTTGCCTGCCGAAGGGTGCGGCAGCGTTGTCCGGAAATTCAGGGAGTTTGGAGAGTGCTTCGACGAGCCGGTTCGGAGTTTCCCAGGGGTGCATTGCCCCTGTGCTGGCATCCACATGAAACCATCGCTGTTCTCGTCGCAGCAGATAGCCTTCGCCGTGAGGCATCCATCGTGGAATTGGGCTGGGAGTGCCCATATAAGCGATCTTTTTATCAGGTCCATGGAGCTTATCGATCGAGAGGGATTCACCTGCGATGTCTTTGGGGGTGAGTTCTAACCACTCGAGCGGATCGAGTGTTCGCATTGAGGGAAAGCTAGGTATTGAGAGACAACGAGAGATGGGGTACATGGAACTTGGTTGCAGCGCTGGATCGAGAAAGCCCCATGTTGCAAGTGATTCGTCGGAATGTGGTTCCAGGATATATGTTGCGAGTGTTCCGAGTGGGTTATCGGTAAGCACGAGCCAACCAGCGCTGAGTTGCTTTTCCGCTTTCTCGCTCGTGACGTTGAGTTTGGACATCTTGCGGAATTGAAATTCGTTAAGCTCTTTGCGATCTTCAATTCGATACTGTTCAACTTGTGCGGTGACTTGACCGGATACTTCGATCATGGGGATACCATGAAGCCGAATGCGGCTTGCCACCCACGAGTATTCCTTAGGGATGTGATAAGCGATGGGCGCATCGACTTCTAGTTTGACCTTGGCCTTATTTGCTAAGCGGACTTCGTACTCGGTCTCTTGGAGTTCTTTGATGCGTTGTCTATCCTTCGGGCTGGGGAACTCGCTGCCATCTGAAGGCTTCTCAGGCCAGCGGTATCCGGCGACTTTTGCCCGCTCTTCTCCCGGTTCAATCACTCCTTGAATGGCTATTTTCGTGGGGGGAGACGTTTGGGGTTTGCGAACAAGTGTTCGAACGGCTTGGGTGTTCGCGGTCAGGTAATTCAGGCATTCTTCGATGAAGCTGTAGCTGACGTCGATACGTCGTTGGTAGGAAGCGTAGGAGTAGGATTCGACCAATATCGCAATCTTGCCACGCAGTCCAACATATTCAGTGCTGTAGCGAGGTTCATAGCCGTAGCTTTCCCAAACCGTGTGTTCCCGGTTGAAGTTTCCGTAAGGGAAAATTGGAGAGCCCCGTTGCTCCATTTTTTCCGAGACGGAGGGGAGCATTTTGTCTTTGAGCCAGCCGATCATGTCTTGATTAACAGCTGGATTGTGAGGGATATCGTAGGTCATGTCGTAGCGATGCAACGAACCATTTGTGGTGTGGGCATCGAAGAAGACATCGACTTGCCAACTGTCGATTAGACGCACGAGCGAGCGGACTTCGTGGGTGTCCAATTTGACGAAGTCCCTGTTGAGATCTTGGCCGAGTGAGTTCTCGCGGATTCCCATTCCAAGTGCGGGGCCTTCTTGACCAGGGCGGTGCATGGGGCCAACGCGTTCGTTACCGTCGGCATTGAAGTTAGGCAGGAAGACCAAAACGGCGTGGTCTAGCCAGTTGTTGTGTTTGCCTTGAACGGTATCGCGAGCGAGAGCCAGAAGGGCTTCCTTGCTGTCGCATTCACCGCTGTGAATGCCACCGATCATGAGGACGACCAAGCGAGGGTCATCGGCGGGTAGTGGAAGAGAGACTCGTAGATCTTTTGAAACTACGAGTCCCCAAAGTGAGCGTCTTTCGTGCGTTTGGCCAACTTCGATCATTTTGGCAAAGGGGCTTGTGCGATTGAGTTGTTCGAGAAAGTCTTCGACTTCGTTTCCTTTTGCAGTCGCCAAATAGTTTGAGCGTTCGGCGATTGTCATCGGAGATTTGGGAGAGACAGGCTTTGTATTGACACCCTTGGTGTCGACTTGCTCGTCACCCGCGGTCTTGTTGCCCTCTTGGGTTGTAGTTTCGGCGACCGCAGGGGATGGGGCTTGTTGCGCTACGAGTCCGCCGACGAACATGAAGGAAAGGAGCCAAGCTAGGGCGAGCGAAGCGAATCGTCTATTTGGTTGCAACTTCCAAGAGAATCGAAGTTGGCTCCATCGAGCATCGAGACACGATAGCGAAGGAGTGACGCAGGTGCGTAGTTGTGTGAAAAAGCAAGCCATGGAAAGAAACTCGTTGAAAACAGGCGGGTAAAACTGAACCACTTGCCGTCGATCCGTCGTAAGTTAGTCGGTATCATATCCCACCGGCGGGTGGAGGCGAACCAGCCTGTCCCAAAGAAGGAATTCCTTAGCAAAAATTTGGAGAATACAAACCATGCGGCAAATGAATCAGTTGGCGTCTGCGCTCGTTGGGCAGTGTATGTTGGTCGGGCAAAAGGCAGCTTTGGCCGGGGCGGGGCTCTGTTTGGCTTTGGCGACGCAGGTCGCGTTTGCACAAAACCCAAGGGTGCTTATCGAGACATCGATGGGGGATGTCGAAGTCGAATTGTTTGAGAAGGAAGCCCCAAAAACTGTGGCAAACTTTTTGAGCTACGTCAAAAAAGGGCACTACGACGGGACCATTTTCCATCGGATTATCCCGGGTTTCGTGGTGCAAGGGGGCGGGATGACCCCTGAAATGAAGGAAAAGCCAACCGACGATCCGATTGAGAACGAAGCTGCAAATGGACTGAAGAACGACCGCATGACTTTGTCGATGGCTCGAACACGAGCACCACACTCTGCGACTTCGCAGTTTTACATCAATTTGAAGTACAACCGTGATTTGGATAAACGCTACGCAGCGGATCGTTATGGGTACTGCGTGTTTGGGCAAGTCGTTAAGGGAGAAGAAATCGTTGACAAGATGGCTAAGGCCAAAACGGGGAACAAGGGGCCACACAGCGACGTTCCCGTTGAGCCGATCGTCGTCAAGAAGGCAACCATCATCGCAGATACTAAAGAAGTGAAATCGGAACCGGAAGCAAAGCCTTAGTGCCAAGCGGCTGTGGCTTCCTGGTTGGTGGATCTATCCGCCAACGAATTACCGTCCTTCAACCCATTGTTTAGCTTATGACTTTGTCTTTGAACTCCCAAACGATCGCCTGGGTTGAGCGTGAAGTGATTGACAAAAAGGATGCATTGCGAATTGCACTGCATCCTTTATCGAATGGAGCGAGGGTGATTGACTTTGGTTGTCAAACTCTCGGAGGCATAGAAGCAGGCAAGGCGTTGGCAACGATTTGCCTTGGAACGAGGGCTTCCCTTCAGTTAGGTGCTGCGAATCCTTCGATTTGGGAGGGCCCTCAGGTGATCGTATCGACCGATGCTCCGGTCGAAGCCTGCATGGCGAGTCAGTATGCTGGATGGAAAATTTCGCATGGCAAGTATTTCGCAATGGGCTCCGGGCCGATGCGTGCCAAGCGAGGTAAAGAGTCGGTGCTGGATCGTTACCAACTCAATGACTGCTCTGCGGAGGCGATTGGGGTATTGGAAAGCGACACTCTGCCGAACGAAGAGGTTGTGGAACTGGTTGCCAGAGAGTGCGGTGTCGCCCCTGACAAGGTAGTGCTTTGTGTCGCTCCAACCAGTAGCATCGCGGGTGTGATCCAAGTCGTAGCGAGATCGATTGAAACTTCGCTTCATAAGCTCTTTGAGCTGGGATTTGATTTACAGCAAATCCAATCGGGATTTGGCAGCGCGCCGATGCCGCCAGTAGCGAAAGACTTTGTGCAGGGCATTGGTAGGACCAATGACGCAATTCTCTACGGCGGGCATGTTACTTTGTGGGTCAATGCTTCAGACGAGGAGTTGATGCGGTTGGGGCCGAAAGTTCCGAGCGAGACTTCGAAGGATTTTGGAAGGCCATTCGCGAAGACGTTCAAGGAGTATGAGTACGACTTCTACAAGGTTGATCCAGGGTTGTTTGCTCCCGCGGTATTAACATTTGTCAATCTTCGAACGGGAAAATCGTTTCGGTTTGGAAGGTTCTCTCCCGGAGTACTCCAAGAGTCGTTTGGGGAGACAGCCGGAGTTGTGGGATAGTTGCAAACGGAAAAATTGGCAAATTTGGCTAATTCTCTTCTTGGTTGGCCGTTACAAGACAATTCAATTGGCCGGTCTTTGACTTTTGGTGGGAACCGCCGGTAAACTAGAGGCGTCGAAGAAATTCGTCGCAATCGGTATTTCTGGAGTTCTTTGCCCCAATTAGCGTCTTGGCACCATGTGTGCCAATGCCACGATTAAGGGGGGGGAACGATAGGGTTTGCACCGGGTCGGATGAAGCTTGGATCCAAAGGAACAACACAGCCATGCAGTCGACACAAATGAATCAGCGAAACAACGCTGTCCGGGAAATGGAGTGCCGGTTTGTAGATTTGACGGATGAGCAGTTGGTAGAGAGGTATCTTCACGAGCGTCAGCCAGAGCATTTCGAAGCGTTGATGCGTCGATACGAACGCGAACTCTTCACGTTTCTACGTAGATTTCTGGGAAGCGTTCAGCATGCCGAAGATGTTTTTCAAGGCACTTTTCTCAGTGTGCACCTGAGGATTAGTCAGTTTGAATCAGGCAAGCGTTTTCGTCCTTGGTTGTATGCGATTGCCAGCAACAAAGCGATTGACTTTATGCGACGTAACAAGCGTCATCAGGCCACCAGCCTTGATGGTGTACCGAAGCAGAGCGAAGCGGACGAAGCTTTAGCTGGAAGGATTCCATCGCGGGATGCGACACCCGAAGAGATCGTTTTGAGAGCGGAGACTAATTCGCGAGTTCGTCAGGCAGTTTCTCAGTTGAACGAACAGACGCAGCAGTTGATTCAGTTGGCTTTTTACCAAGGACTTAAGTACGCGGACATCGCAGAAATACTTGATATTCCCGTAGGAACGGTGAAAAGTCGTGTTTTTACGGCGATGCGTAAACTCAATGAGATTTGGTTGCGTATGCAAGAGGGTGAGGCTTCCTAACTTGGGTAGTCTTGCGAAATGCGCGGTTCGGCAAACTTCAGCCACCGCGATGACAAGTGGCCGATAAACACACGGTTCTCTTCGTGACATAGCCATGCTCGGTGAATCCCAATTTCCATCTGATGAAACGCTGCTAGGCTATCTTCTCGGTGCCCTGTCCGATGAGGAAGCGGCGGCCATTGAAGAGCAATTGGCTAATTCTGAAGCGTTGATGCAGCGACTAAGTGATCTTCGGTCGATGCTCGAGCCATTCGCTGAGGAGTTTGAAGTCGGTTCCGAATTAGCTGAAGAAGAGCTACCATCTATCGGTTTGGTCCCGCAGACAATGGAATTGATCAATCAATTCGAAACCGCTTCTGCGGATGCCATGGCTGGCCGAACTTCGGACGTAGATGTTTCAGAGCAGGGGGCCTTGTCGGAAATCGGCAATTCCAAGGTGCCATTCGGTATTCAGATCGCTTGGCTCGATAGTCTCGTGGCGGTAGCGGCTGGAATTGTGTTTTTATCGTTTTTATTGCCGGGATTGTTGAACTGGAGAGAGTTTGCCCGTCGGCAGGAATGCAGTGAAAACATGAGGAACGTTGGGGGAGCCCTTCGAGCTTTCGCAGAGTTCCAACCCTCGCACCGACTTCCTGCGATTGCACCGAATGGGCCCCTTTCGTTTGCAGGTGTTTACGCGATTCGGTTGCGGGACAGCGAGTTGCTTGAACACGAGCGTTGGCTGCAATGTCCATCGGAGCCTTCAACGAAATGGCTTGCAAACGTCCCGACTTCTTTGGACTATTTGCTTGCGGGCCGACAGCAGCAAGAGGTTTGGCGATTTTTAGCAGGCGGGGATTACGCCTACAACATTGGGACTTGGATTGGAGGGCGGTACGAGGCACCTCAAGTCGGGTCGCCGAGTCGAATCGCATGGGTCGGTGACCGATGGCCGGTTTCGATGGACCCACGAAAGACCTTAGAATCTGACTTTGAGATGCATGGACTCAGGGCGGTAAACATTCTCTTCAGCGACGGCAGCGTGCAGTGGCTGAGGATGCCTAAGATTGGAGAATTGCTGTCAGTAGATCACCCGTATTTGAATGACAGGAGCGAGCAGGCACCTGGGATTACAGAATCGGATGCATGTTTAGCGCCGAGTCACTTTTTGCCAGCCGCTAAGGTTTCCGCAATCCGAACTATCGATCGGTCTGCCCCCCCGGAAACTGTGTTGCGACGTCCTGAACGTTGACCCTTGACCTGCGGCATCTACAATGCACGGGTTCTTTACTCCTTTTACGGAATGGTACGGGTTATGAAACGTTGGCTTGCAGCTATCCCTGTTTACAACGAAGTCAATAGTGTAAACGGCGTCCTCGATGAGGTTGTTCGCTATGCAACTGATGTTCTTGCTGTCGACGATGGGTCGACGGACGGGACTTCTGAACTGTTGGATTTACGCAGGGACGTAAATGTCTTGCACCATCCAAAGAACCGAGGGTACGGTGCTGCTTTACAGACAGCCTTTCAGTTTGCGATCGATGAAGGGTACGAGGGCATTGTTACTCTTGATTGCGATGGGCAACATCAACCAAAGCGAATTCCTAGATTTATCTCTGCTTGCAAGCATGCGGACATTGTTTCTGGTTCCAGGTACTTAAAGACGTATGCCGGTGATTCCCTACCTCCTCCTGAGCGATTGTTTATCAACCGAACGGTAACGAAGCGGTTGAACGATACGTTCCATTGGAACCTTACGGATGCGTTTTGCGGTTTCAAAGCTTATCGAGTTTCAGCACTTGAGCAGCTAAGAATTACGATTGATGGATATGCGATGCCGTTGGAATTGTGGGCACAAGCCGCGATGCTCGGGTTGCGAATTATCGAAATACCCGTACCCTTGATTTATCTGGATCTATCTCGGTCGTTTGGTGGAGCCCTCGATGATGGGGGAGTGAGGTTGAACCATTACAACCAAGTGATCGATGAGAGCATCTTAGCGATGCGAGCACGGGGGTATGATCTCCCCAAATCGGCTTCAGTCAGCGGTTGCGGCACTGAGTGCTGCTAGAGACTTCGGTGGCCACGTTGGGGCAGTATGAAAGAAATTGGGAAGCCGTAAAGGCACCTACCGAGGATAGGCAATCATTGGTTGTCCCGGATCGCGATACGTGGATCGATGAGGTAACGCGTGGAGCTAGCGCCCCTCTCGATTCTTCTGTCGGCATTCTTGGTAGTCAAAGCTGGATCGCTGAACTTCGGAGGCTGGCACGCAGAGAGATCGCATCGGCTGCTACGGCTTACGTTCAGAGTTATTTGCCGAACTTCCGAATCGCAACTGGAGTAACCGCTGAACAGTTAGATTTTGAAAAGGAAATCTGTTGGATCGTTGGTGGGCATCAACCGGAGCCTTTTCATCCGGGTGTCTGGTTCAAGAATTTCTACATTAATTCTGTGGTCAACGATTTGTCAAGTCGTGGCAGACCTGCTGTTGGATTGCATGTAATCGTTGATCATGACTTGGCCAAGTCAACTTCGATTCGAGTCCCATGTCCAGAGCAAACAAATTCTACAGGACACAGAGCGTCATCGTTTCGTATCGAGAACGTTCGTTTACCGCTTGTTGTAGATCGAGAGCAGTCGCAGGCCAAGCCTTGGCATTTTCATACGATTGATCGGAAAGAGCTCGAGTCCTTTGCCAAGTTGGTTGCTTTCTCATCGAATGCGATGGGAATAGATTTGCCATTGGCCATACCGTTCTGCGATTATTTGCGATCGGAGTCGCAACCCATCAATGCGGCTTTGGCTTTTTCCCAAGCAAGGCATCGAATAGAAGTAGATGCAGGATTGCGCAACTTAGAGATCCCGATGGGGACGGTATGTGAGACAAAAGCTTGGGCTTTATTTGCCGCGCACTGCATCGAGAATTCCACAATTCTTCATGAGCAGTACAACCATAGCTTGTCGACCTATCGGCAGGTGTATCATGTGAAAAATCCTGGGCAACCTGTTCCTCCATTAGTGAGGAATCAGCATTGGATTGAACTTCCGTTCTGGCTTTATAGGAAGACCGATACAACGCGCAATCGGCTTTGGGTTCGCTGTATTGACGGTGGATACGAACTAGGTTCTGGTGTTGGTATTTCGGAATTGCTATGGACGCTTCGAGTCTCTGGACCAAAAGAAGACATCGCAGAAACGCTAAGCAGTTGGTTTCAGGACGGAGTTTGTTTGCGGCCGCGAGCTTTGATCACCACGATGTTTTTACGAATGTTCGTAGCTGATGGTTTTGTACATGGCATTGGTGGAGGATTGTACGATCGATTGACGGATTGTTTGATCGAGTCGTTTTTGGGAAGTCCGCCACCGACTTATGCGATTGCCACCGCAACTTTTAGGCTCCCATTGAATGAAGAGAGCAACAAAGATTTTCAAACGATTCAATCGCGCCTAGATACCGTGAACCAGGGAATTCATAACATTCGATCACGTCCAGAGCTATTCCTGGATCTTACTCGTCGGGAGCATCGGATATTACTTGAGGAGCATCAAGCCCTTTTGGTGGATATACCACCGCGAGGACGCAAACGTGAATGGCACTTGCGGATGCTTTCACTAAGGAAGCGAATTCGGTCCGAGACAGCGGAAGCAGCTCAGCGGCTAGCAGAACAACTGTTCGAGTTGCGACGCGTGAACCAGCAGCAGGCCTTGATTCGATCCAGGGAATTTTCATTCTTATTGTTCCCGACAGATAGTAGTATTCAGCACTTAAGTGAGCTTGCTCAGCGCTGAAGTTGAGGCGTCAAATGCACCGCAATTAGGATGCATTTGTCCCGAGCGGGCCAAGCGTGTGGTAAACTAGTGTGAAACAGTTCGCGGATTTTATCTGCCCCGCCTTGTTCCCTCCCTCCCACCTTTCCTGTACGTCACCCAAATGAATACTCTGCTTCATTGCATCTGTTCTTTGCGCTTCGCATCGAATTCGCTTGCGCTTGTTCTATTGGCGACGGCTACCATGAACGCGCAAGAAGCGGATGGAGTAATCCCACCAGAGCAGTTGGCATTTTTCGAGTCTAAGATTCGTCCAGTTTTGGTGGAACATTGTCAGAAGTGTCATTCCCAGGAAGCCAAGGAGCAGGGGAATCTGAAGGCCAATCTATGGCTCGATAGTCGCGAAGGTATGGTTCTTGGCGGCGACTCGGGGCCAGCAATCGACTCGCAAGAGCCACTGAGCAGCCTTTTGCTCAAGGCAATACGATACGAGGAATACGAAATGCCTCCTGCAGGCAAATTACCTGCGAGTGTGATTGACGATTTTGAGAAGTGGCTCAAGCTCGGCGCTCCGGATCCGAGAACAGGTAAGGTCAATCCGGTGCCGAAGGGGCCGGATATTCAGGCGGGGAGAGAACATTGGGCGATTCAACCGCTGAGTAATCTCGAGCCACCGAGCTCGGGGCTATCGGCCACAGCTACCAATCCAATTGATGCTTGGATTTTTCGAGAGCAAGCAGCCCACGATTTATATCCGTCGGCTACAGCTGATGCGAGGGTCTTAGTGCGTCGTCTATGGTTTGATCTCCTTGGGTTGCCTCCGACCCCGGAAGAGCTTGAGAACGCATTGGCTCTAGTGACCCTGAAATCTTCGGAACGTTCAAGCTCGAACGGTGATACTTCCTCATCGGATCAATCGCTTGGTAGCAACGTTTCGCCTAAGGGTTGGGAGGCACTTGTAAATCAGCTCTTGGATCGTCCAGAGTATGGTGAGCGATGGGCTCGGCACTGGATGGACGTTGTGCGATTTGCAGAGAGCTTTGGGTATGAACAGGACTACAATCGTCCGAACGCATATCACTATCGCGACTTTCTTATCCGGGCCTTCAACAGTGATTTGCCTTACGATCGATTCATCCAATGGCAACTTGCGGGAGATGAATTGAGCCCAGAGAATCCACAAGCATGGATGGCGACTGGTTTTCTAGGTGCTGGGGCATTTCCCACGCAGCTTACGGAGACGGAGTTTGAATCGACGAGATACAACGAACTTGATGATATGACGGCTACGATCGGAGTGTCCTTTTTGGGTCTGTCGATCGGCTGTGCGCGGTGCCATGATCATAAATTCGATCCGATAACCGCCCAAGACTATTATCGATTTGCTTCAACGTTTACAAAGGCGATTCGATCGGAGAAGACGTTTGACCTCGACCCTGAAGAAAACAAGAAACTACGTATTGATTTCGAGCAAAGTGTTGATCGAGCAAAGACGGAGCTTGTAAATTATGAGCAAGCTGGGTTGGGACGCGAGGTTTTTGACTTCCTCAAACGCTCCAGTAGCGATGATGCTGCGACGCTTACGGGACCTTGGAGCGTGCTTTCGGGCAATTTGGGTACGGAGAACGGAAGCAAGTACGTACCGCAAGCAGATGGATCATTTTTGGCGACTGGGGATTCACCGGCCAGGGAAACACTGGTTTTTGATTGCAAGCTTGATTTGACGAAGGTTCGTGCCCTACGCATTGAAGCATTGAGCGACCCTTCGTTACCACGCGGTGGACCGGGACGTGCTGATAATGGAAACTTTGCATTGGGCAACATCACAGCAGAGATCATTTCCGAGGGGCAACCACCTCGATCGATCAAGCTTGGAAGGCCTGCAGCGACGCATCAACAGAATGGGGACAGTCTCTCGATTGCGGCGTCCCTCGATACTGACCTTGTATCTGGATGGGCTGTGGATGGTCAGATTGGCAAGAGTCAAGCGGCGGTGTTGTTTTTCGAAGAATTACCGCTGGGCGATGGGGACGTGGAGTTGCTTGCAGCAACGGTACAGCTTTCGTTGCGGTTTCATCATCCGAATTCCAAACATATTGTTGGTAGGATTCGTTTTTCTGTATCGAACGATGTTAGTCCTCCGGTAGAGATAGGCGGAAAAGAGCCACCGTCGGATGTAGTTCGAGCCGTCCGTGAGTTAACGAATCTATACAAGGAGCAATCGGAAGGCGGGAAGACTGACGAGCAAATTGAGCAGTCGCTAAGGGCGTCTGAAGGTTGGAAGGTGAGTGTGGATTGGTACAAGACTATTTCAACGCGTTGGGGAGACTTGAAGAAGAATCTCTCAGAGTTAGAGCGCAAGGGACCACCGGTTCAGCTTACAACAATTTTGGTAACAACCGAGGGAGAGCAGCATCTTCCTCACCATGCTGACGATCGGGGTTACCCGCACTTTTATACGCAAACCCATCTTCTGCGGCGTGGAGATGTTGCACAGAAAGTTTCCGTTGTCAGTCCCGGGGTGCCGGAAGTGTTTCTAGGTCGTTCGCGGTCGAAGCCTGACTTGCAGTGGACTGAGCCGAAGAGCAACCAAAAGTCTAGCTATCAGCGGGCAGCACTTGCCATGTGGCTTACCGATGTGGAATCTGGTGCTGGTCCACTTGCAGCTCGCGTGATGGCCAATCGGGTCTGGATGCATCATTTTGGCAGAGGATTGGTTTCGACTCCCAACGATTTTGGGACAACTGGGGAGAGACCGAGTCATCCAGAGTTATTGGAGTGGTTAGCATCGCGATTCGTCGAGCAAGGATGGAGTCTTAAATCGTTGCATCGAGCCATTTTGACTAGCCATACATATATGCAAGGAAACCGACTCGATGATGATCCTCGTCTAGCAATGGATCCGGACAATCGTTTTTGGTGGCATAGGAGTCCGAGGAGGATTGAAGCGGAGGCGGTTCGGGATTCGCTTTTGAGGACATCAGGTTTACTGGATGCAACCATGTATGGCCCAGGATCTTTGGATCCGAACATGAAGCGTCGCAGTGTGTATTTTTTTATCAAGCGAAGTCAGTTGATTCCGATGATGATGCTATTTGACTGGCCGGAACATTTGGTCAGTATTGGGCAACGACAGACGACGACGGTAGCACCACAGGCCTTGGCGTTGATGAATAATCCTTTAGCGAGGGAATCTGCGGAGCGGCTTGCTGCTCAAGCGATGTCGAAGCCGGATCGTGTTCAGGACGTGTTCTTGAGGGTTTTGTCTCGCGAGCCATTGGAAAAGGAACGCAGTTTAGTTGATTCGTTGTATCAAAACGCGCTTCGTGAACGCGGGCAATCTCCTACCGGCAACGGTAGCAATTTGGAATTGATGGCTTTTGCAGATGTGTGTCAAGTTTTATTTTGTTCGAATGAATTCTTGTATGTCGACTGACCGCATTCATCGGGTGGCGGTTTTGATTTCGAGATTTTTCAAAAGCGTGTGAATGGTGTTATAGATATGAACGATCGCTCAATCACAAGTGTCGAACAAGCAGCATTGAGTCGCCGAAATTGGTTACAGCGAGCTGGTTGTGGTTTCGGATGGCTGGGGGCGCAAGCCCTTTTGGCTGAGCAAGGTGGGCTTCAAGTAGCGCGCGGCGATGGGCTTGGGGATCGTGCAAAGAATCCGCTTGCGCCGTTGGAGCCACATTTTCCCGCCAGGGCGAAGCGGGTTGTTTGGATCTTTGTTAATGGCGGGCCTTCACAGGTGGATACTTGGGATTACAAGCCCGGGCTGATAAAGGCGGATGGTAAGTCGATTAAGGAGTACGACTCGACATTTTCGAATACGACTGGGTTTTTTCGAAACTCCGTTGGCAATCTCATGAAGTCTCCGTTTGAGTTTACGCCGCGTGGGGAGTGCGGGAAGATGGTCTCGTCGATCTTTCCACATTTGGGGAATCACGTCGACAAGATGGCGTTTATTCATTCGGGATATACCGAATCGAATAATCACTCACCTGCGCTTTTTGCCATGAACACAGGGATGGCACGCATGGGTTTTCCGTGTGTGGGATCTTGGGTTACCTATGGGTTGGGTTCTGAAAGCAGTGATCTACCTGCGTTTATCGTTATGAGTGATCCGAAGGGGCGAGGATTACCTAAAGGTCATGCAGCAAATTGGTCGGCTGGTTTTTTGCCTGGGGTTTACCAAGGGACATATTTGAAGCCGACAGGAGATGCGATTGAGAACCTGCAATTGCCCAAGAATTTAACGCTCACTACCCAACGTCAGCAGTTGAATGCTTTAGCGGAATTCAATCGCATGCATCTGGAATCCCATGCTGCTGAGTCCGAGCTTGCAGCACGACTGGAGAGCTTTGAACTCGCATATCGCATGCAAAGTCGCGCACCGGAGACAATTGATATTTCCGGCGAGCCTGAGCAAATCCACAAATTGTATGGCGTGGGAGATCCAAAATGCGATCATGTCGCTAGACAATGTTTGATGGCGCGTCGCTTTCTCGAGCGAGGTGTTCGCTTTGTCCAGATTTATTCAGGTGGTATGGAGAATGAGAGGTCGTGGGATGGACACGTGGACATTGCGGGAAATCACCAACAGTTCGCGGATGAAACCGATAGGCCCGTGGCTGGACTGTTAGAAGATCTTCATCAGCGGGGAATGTTGGAGGACACGTTGGTGATATGGTGCGGAGAATTTGGCCGACTGCCGATTGCACAAACGGGGGGTAAACCTGGTAGAGACCACAATCCCCACTGCTTCACTGCATGGCTTGCAGGGGGTGGAACCCGAGGGGGCACTACCTATGGTGAATCCGATGAAGTCGGGTACAAGGCGGCGGTGGACCGAGTCCATTTGAATGACCTCCACGCGACGATTTTGCATCTTCTCGGGATCGATCACCTGAAGCTCACGTACCCGTATAACGGTCGTAATTTCCGGTTGACTGACGTCGCAGGTGAGGTGCTTCACAAACTCATTGCGAGTTAAAAAAAAGCACCGAAGGGTTTGCCTTCGGTGCTGTGTATTTGCCCAGGTTATTGATTTGGGCTGCGGGGATTTGCGAATTGATCGCAAACGCCAGTCTGTAGCTGATCAACTACTCGCTAGCGGAAGCCATTGCAGCTTCGAGTTTGGCGCGAGGTGGTACACCTTGGAAACGCTCTATGATCTCTCCGCCCTTGAACAATAAGAGGGTGGGGATCGCGTTGATTCCGAACTTGACCGACAGTTCTGGGTTGTTGTCAACGTTGACTTTGCCCACCTTGACGTTACCAGCATACTGGACGGCAAGTTCATCGATCAGCGGAGCGATTTGGCGACATGGCCCACACCATGGAGCCCAAAAGTCAACCAAGACTGGCTCCTTGGAATTCAAAACGTCGCTATCGAAACTTGAATCCGAAAATTCTGCTGCTTGTCCCATGTCGCAATTTCTCCTTCTTGGAATACCACAACGCCGAGAGCCATCGCGTGAAGTTAGCGCGTTGTAAAGTTCGTGCACTACAAAGTTGGCACGATCCCGGCACGCCACCACTTTACTGCACATGGTGTGCCAAGCCAAGGAGCGATGAGGTTGAAATCCGTTTCGGTGGAGTTTTAAGCAGACAAACGGTTCGTTGTGAAGCTTTAGAATTCCGCCGATTTTTTGGGGAGAGGTTGGAAAATTGGTTTTTGAGAACGTATCGGTTGGATTTCTACGATTCGGGGAATCAGGGGAGATGCCAAGGAAACTCGGTCGGTACTGGAGCGGTTACGGAGATTCTTTCTGCCGTTTTGGGATGGTGAAAATCGATTTGCCATGCGTGAAGAGCCATTGGCGGTTCTCGAAAATGGTCGGGTCTGGTCCCCCAAGAAGATTGGCTACCGTAGAGTGAGTCTCCAAGAATTGGGTGCCCTCGATGTCCAAATTGGAGTCGGATTTGGTGCATTCGCCCAGTACCGAGTCGAATCTTTACCAAGGTACTCAGCGTGCCATTGTGATCGGTCCGTGTTAGAAGAGTATCGTATTCCAAGGAGGCGTTCCGAGCGCCTTGTGCAGTCTCTTCGACGACCTCCGCTCGCGGTTCATCTGGGACTTTGCGAATCGAGTCCATAAATGTGTCGGATGGTCTGGGTGCTCCATGAACCCAGGCCAAGTAGATCTTGTCCACGGTTCGAGCGGCGAATTGGTCGCACAAGCGACGCAAGGCGCGTTGATTTCGAGCCACGATCACTGCGCCGCTTGTCATACGATCGAGTCGATGTGGAATTCCGATAAAGGGGGTTGGGGCGTTTGGTTGTTGTAGTTGTGAGACCAGACTTGATTGCAGATTGGGGATTCCCGCTGGTGCTTGGGTGAGCAAGTGAACAGGTTTATTGAGCACGAGGAACCAAGGATCTTCAAGTAGAATGGGGATCGTCGAGGGTGAGTGAGCATCTGGAGAGCTGTTGACTTGCATGTTCTAGCTCGCTTGCCTGAAAAGGTTTAGCCGATCACAATGACTTACCGCAATGCACTGGATTCGATGAAAGGGGTTGGAGAGCAACGATGTTGGATTCGAACTTGGGAAAACAAACATCGCGTTCGAATTCCAACTAAGGCAGTGCGCAAAAAAAAACGAGAAACACCGGCCACGAAACAAACGCATCCAAGCGTCCGATCCATTAGTGCTTCTCGCATGCGTCATGTTCCCGCAAACTTAAGCACGGGTCAATAGGGCGTAACATGCCCGTCGCTTGGAAGTCCCGAAAATTTTTCATCAATCGATCATGCAATCAGACGCTCGCGAATCCATTCATTTTGTAACAGGACGTTTAGCACAGAGCGCTGTGCGCGAGATCGTCGAGCAGCTATCTTCGCAGCATGGGTTCGCATATAGCATCGACGTTTTGCCAATAACCGTTGCGGCTTTGATGACTCCAAAATGGCTCATGCGCCATTTGCAAATTCCAAAGAGTGCGACAAGAGTCTTGTTGCCGGGATATCTTGCCCCTCATCTCGATGCGATTCGCCGAGAGATTCACAATGAGGTCTCTATTCCGATTGAATGTGGGCCGAAGGATGTGCGAGATTTACCTACTCTCTTTGGAAGGAAGCGGTTTCGATCGGCGGATTACGGCGAGTATCAAATTGAGATTATCGCGGAGATTAATTATGCCCCTCGCATGTCTGTCCAAGAGGTTGTGCGGGAGTCGCAGCGATTGATTTCTTTGGGAGCGAATCGAATTGATTTGGGGTGCGAACCGGGGGTGCGATGGAAGGAAGTTGCTGCTGTGGTTCGCGCCGTAATCGATCAGGGGATTCGGGTCTCGATCGATACGTTTGATCCTTGGGAAGTCGAGCAAGCCGTTTCTGGAGGGGCTAGTTTAGTGTTGTCTGTGAACTCACAGAATCGACATAGGGCTGTGGATTGGGGGGTAGAGGTTGTGGTCATCCCGGACACGCCTGAGGATTTTCGTGTTTCGATGGTAGAGACGGCAAATTACTTATTGAATAAGGGAGTCTCCATCCGGCTCGATCCGATTCTCGAACCGATAGGTTGTGGTTTTGCTGCTTCACTGCGGCGGTACATGGAGACGCGGGATTTATTTCCAGAGGCAGCGATGATGATGGGGATCGGAAATGTAACCGAGTTGACCGATGGAGACTCAGCAGCAATCAATACGGTGCTTTTGGGGATCTGTGCGGAGCTACAGATTCATAGTGTCTTGACTACCCAAGTCATTCCTTGGGCGCAGTCCTCGGTTGCGGAATGTGATCTTGCTCGCCGACTTGTAGAGTACGCAGTTCGTCATCGAATCCCACCGAAGCATCTTGAAGAGCGGTTAGTGATGTTGCGCGATCCGGTGACCCCGCACAGCAGTGCGGCAACGCTTGAAGGCCTTGCGAGCGAGATCAAGGACAATAACTACCGGATTGCGATCGATGGTGAGCAGATTCACCTGATGAGCGCAGGGGTGCACTTGCGCGGTACCGACCCGTTCTTAATCATGGGTGAGCTCATGCAGTTGCCGCAAGCGAGTAACGTCGATCCTTCACATGCTTTTTATCTGGGGTTTGAGCTTGCGAAAGCCCTAACTGCCTTAACGCTGAATAAGCGCTACGAGCAAGACGAGGCGTTGCGTTGGGGGATGCTTACACGTCCAGAGAAACATCATCGACTACCGAGAAACCGCAAATCCAAGCAAGGAGAAGCTGGGGGCGAGGCAGATTCTGACGTGCCTTCATGAAGCAGTGAGTTCATGAAGCATCAACGGGGTGAACCCACTCGGCTGGTTGGTTCTTGTAGAATTCACGTTTCCAGATTGGGACTTCTTTTTTAATGCGATCGACGAGTGTCTCGCAGGCTTCGAATGCCGCTTTGCGATGCGGAGCACTGACGGCCACCAAGATGCTTGGTTCGCAGATATTGACTCGGCCTATGCGATGGATGGCAACACATCTGTTTAAATTCCACTGCAATCGGGCTTCGTCAACAAGCTTGCGAAGTTGTTCGAATGCCATTTCTCGATGAGCTTCGTACTCCAGGTACTCAGTTTCCACGACAGTCCCGGAGGGTTTTCCTTCCGTATACTGGCGAGTCGTGCCTACGAAGAAGCAGATAGCACCGCTGTGAGGTGTTTGGCAGTGCGAGATAGCTTGGGCAATATCCAACGGGCAATCAGTGATGTCGATGATCGCACTCATGCATTCTCTTTCTTCAGTTCTTCAGCATAACCGGCATACTTTGCTAACTCTTCGTTTTCGACTTGCGGGTACTGCAATTCGAGGGAGTCGAGATGTCCTGCGATTAGGTCTGCAACTGCGGCTCGGGCATACCATTTGTCATCCGCGGGGATTACGTACCAAGGGGAAGCCTTCGTTGAGGTGGCTTCCATCGCTTCTTCACAGGCGACCTCGTATTCTTTCCAGAGTTTGCGTTCAGCGAGATCTCCTGCATTGAATTTCCAGTGTTTGTCTGGGGTTTCCAAGCGTTCGAGCAAGCGTTTGCGTTGTTCGTCGCGAGAGATGTGCAAGTAGAACTTCAGTACGGATGTACCGCTCTGTGTGAGGGTTTGCTCGAACATTCGGATCTCCTCGTAGCGGCGCTTCCACAAATCGGAGAGCTTTTTGTAGGGCATTAAATTTTGGGCATCGAGAAACTTAGGATGCACTCTTACGACGAGGACTTCTTCGTAATACGAGCGGTTGAAGATGGAGATCATTCCTTTGGCTGGCAGGAATCGCATGGGACGCCACAGGAAGTGGTGTTCGAGTTCTTCGCTATTCGGTGCGCGAAAGCCGAAGACTCGGCATCCTTGGGGGTTCACGCCACGAAATACGTGACGAATGATTCCGTCTTTACCCGAAGTGTCCATGCCTTGGAGAACGATCAGGAGAGATCGTGTGTTGGCAGCGAACAATTTGTCCTGAGCAGCTTGGAGGCTTGCGATGTCCTGCTCGAGGGACTCTACGCCCTGGGTCTTGCTGTCGAGTTCATCACCGGCCTTGGTAGAAATTTTGGATAGTTTTACCGAGTCCCCTTCCTTTACTCGAAACTTTTTGTGATCGAATCGATGTTTTGCCATGATGAGAATACCTTTCGGGAACAATGTAGAGAAGGTTCTGACTAAGCGTCGCCGAGTTTCCAGTCCAGGCCGATATCATGCACGATAGCGGAATGAGTCAGGGCTCCGACACTGATACGCTCGACCCCAGTTTGGGCGATTGCTGCTATCGTATTGAGTCGAACACCTCC
>JBEICB010000219.1:0-7929 GCA_040373655.1 Pirellula sp.
ATCTCCACCGTCTGGCGAGCGGTGGCTACGGGATGAGGATCGCTAAAGGTAGCCACCCGCTGCCAAGCGGTGGAAGTTGCCAGGAAGACCCCCACCGTCTGGCGAGCGGTGGCTACGGGGAAACGCGCCAAGACGCAAAGAAGATCGCAGGGCGATTTGCCCGCCCGCTTCTACTTTCCACTTTCTATACTCAACTCTCTGAGAGCCAACGGCTCTCCCCACCGTCTGGCGAGCGGTGGCTACGGTAAGGCCTTGCGACAGGTAAGGCCTTGTGACAGTGAACGTCTCACGACGGACTTTTTTGCGTGAGACTCTCTTCGGATGGGTTGGTGATGGTCATCAACCTCAATCATTCCCATTGCCATCGCGAGAATTAAATCGCTTGGCTGAAATAATCTTCTTCGGACACTCAGGTAACGATTCCATAAATGTCTTGCCGTAGGGCTTAGTGGTCATCCGCGGATCGGTGACCAAGACCACTCCGCGATCCGTGGCTGTACGGATAAGACGCCCGAATCCTTGACGAAATTTGATTACCGCTTCAGGCAACTGAAAATCTCGGAATGGATTTCCACCCGCCATCCGGATGGATTCCAATCGAGCTTCGAGCAGCGGATGATCGGGGACGCTGAAGGGTAGTTTGGTGATCACCACGAGTTGCAATGCATCTCCTGGCACATCGACACCTTGCCAAAAACTCTCCGCGCCAAACAACACACCTCTAGGTTGTTGCTTGAAGGCTTGGAGCAACTCAGTGCGAGGCATCCCGTCGGCTTGGGAATAGGTCGCAAGCCCTTTGGCGTTTAGCCAAGGCCCTAGACCTTGACTACATTTGCGGAGCGAATCATAAGACGTGAAGAGCAAAAAGGCATGCCCGTCAAACCTGTCGATGTAATGTTGCAATGCTGGCAGGATAGCCCGTTCGTAATCACCCTTGGCGATCGAAGGATCGGGCAAGTCCGTCAGCAAGTGGAGTTCCGCGAGTCTCGGATAATCGAAGGGGCTACCGACTTGAAGGCTGGGCAATCCTAAGGCACCAACTCGATTTTGGAAGAAGTGAAACGCAGCGTCGTTCTTTTTTGGTAAATGCGGCAACTTTGGTTGCGACGTTACTTCCTCAGAATGAGTAACTTCTGAGACCGTGGGTTGTGTGGGACTAGTCTGTTTGGTTGCAAGCGTTGCACTTGTCATAATGACACTTGAAACCTTCTGGAACAGGTGTTCGCGGAGATACACTCCCACATCTAGTGGACTACTGCGCAATGTCAACCTACCAATGGTTCTACCAACACCGCGCGATTCCCGTTTCTCATACCAATAAACAGCCGCCGTTTCTTTTTGTAGGAGCCACGTCTCTAGTCCATTAGCAAGTGCGTTCAAACGATTTGCGGCCGACATCATGTCAAGCTTTGCGTTGGCATCTTTAAGGTCTTTTCCATATCGCTCTAGTTGTTCAACAAGTTCCTTCAAGCGATCGACCAAAATCGTCTTGACTGGGATTGGCTCGCGAATGCGACCATTTGCGGGAGCATTAGTTTCGGTCCAATCCAAGACATCGATTGTAAAATCGTCGAGAGATTCCATGCAACGATAGGAAAGCTGCATTAACTGCCGCAGGTTTAACGAGACCAGCACCCCTTTGTCGTTACGCGGATTGTAGAGTTTTCGGAGCGTATAATCGATTTGCGAGTTGCTTATAGAAAGGCCCAAATGTTCTCCGGCCACCGACTCCATCGTATGGCACTCATCAAAAATCACCGCTTGATAGTTGGGTAAAAAACTACCTCCGAGAGCACGGACGGCCAAGTCGCTAAAAAACAAAGCATGGTTGACTACAAGGATACGCGCATTAGCGATCCTCCTCCTTGCTGCATAGTAGAAGCACTTGTCGTATGTTCCACATTTGCGGCCCATGCAATTTCCAGAATCGCTTGAGATCTCGTCCCACAACACGCCGCTTGGTCTAAATCCTAAACTTGACAAGCTGCCATCATTGGTGGCATCTACCCAGCGTCGAATCTCTTCGAACTGGTCAAAATCGCGATCGTCTGCGAGTAAACTTGTTAGCCTTGATTGGGCGACTTGAAGTCGGCGGCGAGATAAATAGTTACTGCGTCCCTTGACCAATACCGAACTAAATTCGCGCGGAATGACCGCATTGAGCAAAGGAAGATCTTTTCCGATCAATTGTTCCTGGAGGCTAATCGTATGCGTGCTGATGACAATACGTCGAATCTGTGATTCTTCCTCGTCCTGCGATGCGTTTTTAGCCAGTGCTGTTTCTTCTTCGAGGCGACCCTCGTCAGACGTTGCGTAGAGAATGGCTGGAACTAGGTACCCGAAGCTTTTGCCAACCCCAGTCCCCGCTTCGACAATAAGATGTTTCTTAGATTCAAGAGCCTGCGTTACGGCATGCGCCATCTGAAGTTGCTCAAGGCGATGCTCGTACTGGGCGATGCGTCTGGATATACTTCCGCCTGGTCCGAGAATGGATTCGAAATCCAGTGCGCTCATTCGAAGTAATCTCTTTCGACAGCAAAACCTAAAACGTAAATAACCTTGATTCTCGGCGGGCTCATCCTTACGCCGCATCCCTCGCTAGAGGATACCGAAAAACCCCCTTTTTGTCCTTGGTTTGGTTCCTGAGAAACGAGCGAATTCGGCATTTGGAAGAGGTATACTATGGTTCGTCGATTTGCGTTGCCAATTCAAATCCTTGAAGAGAAAGTCCTCTTGCCCATGTCTGAATTCACTCCTTTTCCCGCCAAGCGGTCTTCCGATCGCCGTGAGTTTCTCAAGTACGCTGCGGCAGCGAGTGCAAGTTGGTATTCGTTACAGCAGGTCCACGCCAACGGGTTCGTCACTGCGAATCGTCCCACGATTGCAGTTCCTCTGAAGCTCGGGCTCGTGACTTACCAGTGGGGAAAAGACATGTCCTTGGCAGATCTACTTACGACCTGCGCGCAAACCCGTTTCGAAGGGGTCGAACTGCGTAGCACGCATCGCCATGGGGTCGAACCATCCATGAGCGCAAATGCTCGCGGCGAAGCCAGGAAACGATTCGCAGATAGCCCCGTCGCCTTGGTTGGACTAGGTAGCGCTTGTGAGTACCATGCCGTCGATCAAGTTGTAGTAAGGAAAAATATTGATGAAACCAAAGCGTTTCTTGATCTATGTGCAGAGCTCGGTGGAACGGGAGTCAAAGTCCGGCCCAATGGGTTGCCCAAAGAGGTTCCTGTCGAAAAGACCCTTGAACAAATTGGTAAAGCGCTGCATGAACTGGGTATCTACGCTGCGAAGCTCCAGCAACAAATACGAGTCGAAGTCCATGGTGCGGGAACTCAAGAAATACCCAATATGCGCAAGATCATGGAAGTTGCCGACCACCCCAACGTAGTCGTTTGCTGGAACTGCAATCCGACGGACCTTCAAGGGGCAGGATTCGAGGCGAATTACGATTCGCTTGCTCCATGGATGGGAACCGTTCATATCCACGACCTTCGACCAGGAAAAGTCAATTATCCCTGGGACAAACTTTTTGAGCGGTTGCGCACCTGCGATTCGAGAGGATTTACTGGCTGGTGCTTGCTCGAAGATGGGGCGACTCCTACTGATATTCCAGCAGCGATGCGTGAGAACCAAGAGTTGTTTTATCAATTCAAAGGCTAACGGTTCCGACGCGGATCGCCCCTGTTCGATTCGCGTGCCACAAACACTGCATCACTCGGCTTTTCCGAGCAAATCCTCAAAATCCAACAAGTGCCACTCGCTTTGAAGCTTGGGCGCTTGCCCGCCGATGCTACCAGAACGTGCGGAAGTTCATGGATTTCTATCGTGTTAGCGGTTCTATGCCTCGGTATCATGTCAGGTCGATAACCAGAAAAGGGTTAACTGCTGCTGCGATTTTGGCCGCGAGCATGAGTTCATGTTCATCGATCCGGTTGAAGTCTTATTGGATCGATCGAGGACCGATTGCTGATCATCTGCACGCCGGATTCGAAGTAGGCTCACCCTACGCCCCGCATAATCGTCAACTTCGGTCCATGCTGCATGCAAATCGTAAACTGCATCGATCCATGCCCGTGCAGCTACATGGTTTCCCTTGGGACTTCGAAGACTTTCACGAAGTCGTGTTTCCGGGCCATTATGGCAATCAACGGCTCAAGACAGGCCACCAACGCGACGGACTAGGGGTTCCAGTAGTCATTGTTCGACGTCGATTGACTGCCACCGAAGACCCACGCAAGTCCTTTCTTCCTCAAACATCGAGTTTCTCCGCTACCGCCGTCCTATCTCCCAACGGGGAAGTACTTCATTTTTTCAATCCGGTCACTCTTCGATCAGTCCAGTATGGCGATGCTTTGGATACCGTCCGCACGCAACTGGCATCTGAGAGTGAGGACGCCACTGTTCCTTATGAAGATTCCGGTATCGAACTACCTTTGGCTTATGATCTAACGGCTAGTCTCGCCTATGCAATGCATCATCATCCACAAACGCGTCTCCAAGATTTTGTACGTCCGGACCGTTCTGAAGACCCCTCTAAGCTAACTATGTTGGAGCCATATCAGGCCGACAAGATCCCTCTGATTCTGATCCACGGATTGCTGTCTAGTCCTGACACCTTCGGTGAAATCTGCAATCAGTTGCGTGCAGACGAGGACTTGATGCAAGACTACCAGCTTTGGGTATTTGGTTATCCAACCGGTAAACCATTTCTGCGATCTGCGGGCGAGCTGCGTGAACAACTCGATCGTGTGATGTCGGATCTCGATCCAGAGGCACAGAATCCGTTTCTTAGACAGTCGGTGATGGCCGGTCATAGTATGGGAGGACTGATCACCAAATTAATGATCAGCTATAGCGGCGAGCAAGTATGGAATTCGGTTTCGCGCGTTCCTTTGGAAGATATGGCGGTGGAAGAAAGTTTTCGCGCTCAGCTTGCTCAGCGATTTTACTTTGACCCTCACCCGATGATCTCACGGGCTGTTTTTATCGCCACGCCACATCGTGGGAGCAGTACTGCCGGTCGCGCGATTGGAAAGATGGCAAGTGCTCTGGTCGTCCAGAGCGACACAGGGATGCAAGAGTTGATACGCAGGAATCCTAATGTGATTCGCGAGACCCTTTCGGAAGGTCTTCCCACAAGCATTGATATGCTCGATCCAAACCAACCCTTCTTGCGCATCCTAAACTCTCTGGAACTTTCCGAGGGTGTGCCTTTGCATTCTATAGTCGGAACAGGAGGTCCATTGTTCGGCGTGCATCAGAGTGATGGTGTAGTACCCTACGACAGTGCCCATTGGGATGGGGTACAAAGCGAACGTAAAGTACCCACCACACACAGCAGTATCTTGACTCGCAATGAGACCGTCGAAGAGCTCCGGCGAATTCTTCGAGAGCATCGAGCAACTATCGCTTCGCAATTCCACGACGGCGACGCAACCAACCCAACGTCGCAATCCCTACCGTAGCTGCGAGCATCGAAGTCGGCTCTGGAACGGCGGTGAAACTCAAAGCTGAGCTGTACGGCGTGGTTTGAACGTTGGAAGCCAACAGAGAACCGGAAGGGGAAAAAACAAACACCCCTCCATTATTCTGAAAGTTATCAGAAGCCGCCGTCGGGTTCGTGCGTCCAAGAGCGGCGACAATGATGTTACCGGACGTATCAATCGCGACCCCTGCCGGACTAGTAAAGTCGGGACTCGCAAATCCCAAAGGTGGCTTCGGCAACAACGATTCTGTGATGGCGATGCCACCGGTGATCGCACCTGAAGAATTCAACTTCGTAACATCGCTACTGAACGCAGCACCACCAACATAAATATCCCCAGCTCCGTTGATGGCGACTTGCCCATTCGCCACTGGATTGCTGCTGTTGAACGAAGTGATATTTCCATTATCAGGATCGTATTGCATCAAACCTACTCCGCCGAAGGTAGAGATAATCATTTTGCCTTGGCTATCGAAAGCCATAGCATTTGGCTGATTGTTCGCAACACCGAAGTTTGGCAATTCGATATCAGAGATTTTGTTGAACCCCGAATTGAACTTGGTGATGGAGTTCCCTGCATTGTTAGCGACGTAGACAAAACCATCTCGATCGACAGCGATGCCGGCTGGAGCAAAGGTTGAGCTAAGTTGGTGAAAACCGGTTACTGCGCCTGAATCTGGATTGAGAAAGTAAATGCGGCTGGAGACTCGGGCTGTCGCATAGACGACGTTGCTTATTGGATTGTAGGCCAACCCAGATATTCCGGGAAAGGGATCGCCGCCGGTTGCGACGGTCGAGAAGTTCGACAGTGCTCCTGTAGCAACATTTACGCGATCGACTTGGCCTGAAAAAAAACCTCCCACGAGGACAATTTCGCCATGGACTTTGGGCCCGACAAACCCGAGGCAGACACCGAGTAAAAACAAGGTGCGCAGCAACCGCGTAAACGCTGGTTTCAGCATGATTTAATATCTATTTCTTTTAGGGAACTTCTAGATGCATCTTCAATGGACACTCGGATTGTGATTCGATGGGTCTGCCCTGTCAATCCTTTAGTCCTGGGCGGGGGTCCTGACGAACTTTTCCTAAATGTTTTTTGAATTTTCCCACTTTTCCAGAAAGGTTTTTTTTCGGCACTGATACCTGCAATATGGGCGGAGGAAGATCCTGAATTCGTGGAGACTCCGCATTACGTTGTTCCTACCCGCAGTTTGGTGGACCGTTTGGTTTCTACTGCTGCGCAACAATTTTTTGGAGTGGCTTCGATGAGGATTTCGCACGCGTATGAATTGATTCGCAGGAGATTTCAGGCTGTTCGTACCCGAAGTCAACAACAAGCCGCTTTTCGTAGGGCGCTGTGTATCGAGGGACTAGAGACACGGCGCGCGATGGCGTTTTCGATCGCCAGCGCTGGGACTTCTATCACTCTGGACGGTTCCTCTGGGGATGATGCGGTAACCATTTCCGTATCTGGAAGCAATCATTTCCAGCACGATCTGCCACTTGGTGGAAACTTGGTTAGCGACATCGACACCGATAGTACGCTTCCTGGCGAACAAGCGATATTGGCTAGTTCGGTCAGTAGTCTCTTAGTTCTTGGTCACGCAGGTAATGATTATGTAGACGCGTCGAACTGGGTAGGCTGTTATGTAACGGTGTTCGGTGGCTGGGATAATGATACGATCTATGGTAGCCCAGGAGACGATCAGCTTCATGGCGATGATGGTCAAGACACGATTTACGGACTCGATGGTAACGATTCTCTCTACGGCGATAACGGTAATGATTGGCTCTACGGGGACGGCACCAACGTAGGAGTCTCCAACGGTGACGACTTTCTGTCTGGTGGCGAGGGGGACGATTATTTATACGCCGATGATAATTATTATGGCGGTACTGGAAACGATACGATACATGGTGGTCCTGGAGTGGGTTATGATCGGGGGTTTGATTGGATCGTATTGGGCAACAACGTGTCTATTTCGGACGGTGTTTATCAAAATGGCCCAACGTCTAGCCCCAACCCTACAATCGAAGAGTACATCATATACGGCTCGTCGGGCGACGACACCATCGATGCTAGTCTATTAACAACGGCTAAGCTGATTGCAGATGGTGGGGATGGTCATGACACGATCTATGGAGGAACATTCAACGACGATCTTCGTGGGAATATCGGAAACGACACACTGCATGGTGGCGATGGAAACGATGAACTGTACGGCGATACCTACTTCGCAGGCATACTCTCGGATGGGAACGACATTCTCTTCGGCGGAAACGGTGACGACCTACTTTATGGTGACGATCCCTCGGGCGGAGGAATCGGCAACGATCAGCTTTATGGGGATGATGGCAACGATGTCGCTGTCGATTGGATTGCACCGGGAAATAGCGTTACTATTTCTGATGTGATGTATCAAAATGGCCCCACG
>JBEICB010000011.1:0-49075 GCA_040373655.1 Pirellula sp.
AAGACATGTGGCGACACATTGAAGAAACCTCCACCACTAAACCCTCCACATAACCTCTGACTTTCGATCTTTACATCTCGTAATCGCCGCGGAAAACCCTCCACGCACCAAGCCGCATCATCCGGCACTCTCTAGGCCCCCTCGGTATGCACATTTTCTCCATCGACGTGGAAGACTATTATCACGTTTCAAACTTTGACTCCATCGCACCGAGAGAAAGTTGGGGAGACTGGGAACAACGGGTCGAAAGCAACACCAACCGGATGCTCGATCTGCTTGATAAAAAAAATGTAAAAAGCTTTTGCTATGTCCTCGGATGGGTCGCCGAACGGTACCCAGACCTCGTACGGCGAATCTCCCAATCCGGACACATCGTAGGATCACACACCTATTGGCACCGTCTCGTGTACCAACAAGGCCCAACCGCTCTGGCCATGGATCTCTCAATGGCTAACGAAGTTCTCTCAAATCTCAGCGGACAAACAATTCGACATTTTCGCGCACCGAGCTTCTCGATAAAAAAAGACACCGGCTGGGCCGTCAATCTCCTTCGCCAGCACGGTTTCGAACACGACAGTAGCGTCGTCCCCATCCGCCATGATCGCTACGGTATTCCAGATGCCCCCCTAGACTCCTACACACTTTCCTGCGGCGAAAAATCCATTACAGAACACCCCGTCTCCGTCCTACCTAAAGGCCCATTGCGGATCCCAATCGGTGGCGGTGGCTACTTCCGTATTTTTCCATGGTGGTTCACTCGTTGGGGACTCAAACAAATTGAACGCTCCGGACGCACCATCCACTTTTATATCCACCCATGGGAAATCGATCCCGATCAACCCCGAGCCCAAGGTCTCGGCGCTCTCTCCCAATTCCGACACTACCGAAACCTTAACCGTTGCTATGACCGCCTCGGACGTCTCTTCGACTCCTTCGCCTTTGGAAGACTAGATCTCCCAACACCCAAAGGAACATATCACTTGCTGGGATAAAGTATCTTCGCCATTTCTAAAAACAGAACTTCGAGACGCTCATAGTACAAGTCCCCCGAAAGACTTCCCTTCTCCAAACGCAGAGCCTCGATCTTCCGGTCGATTTCTTCAAGTCGCAAACGCTCGGCAGCCCCAAGCACCACCTGTCCAGACGACTCTCGAACATATATTCGCTTCGCTAGTGATCCATCCACTTTTTCCAACGCAACTGAACCTCGCTGCGACTGTGAAATCGGACGAATCCCTAGGTAGTATTCATGACTCGTCCCCGCTCCATCTGAATTGTCTTCTATCAAAGCATGCTCGGTTGCCAGCAACCCCTGATCAGAATAATACATCTGCGTTCTTCGTGATCCCACCAAAAAAGCTTCCAACACAGAAATCGAGCCATCATGATCAAGATCCGTACCTGAATCATTGAGGCTCGCACTCATGTACTCTCCAAATCTCGAAAAATTGCCTTCGCTACCACTCTTCGTTGAAACAATCACTACGCGATTTGGTCCTGACAATGCTTTAAGAAAAGGCCCTGAACTCGCAGCACTCACTACGATAACCCATGGTGAGCGATCGCCCCCAAGCCATTCCTGCAACTGCGATGCTGAGAGATCTTCGCCCCTAAGATTGAACTTGGTACTCTTGCCGTCATAGGTGCCATGCCCTAAAAGCACTAGCCACCGTGGCTGCTCTGCAGAAAGACCCTTTGTCTGCTCTATCCATAGTCGTATTCGTTCGCGATCTGACAATCGTTTACCAAGTGCGTTTTCGTTCGATTCGCTATCCCCTGCACCCCCGATCCACTGCGAATCGGGGATAGCTCAAACCGGACCCCCACGACGAGCCCATGCCTTGAACATCGAACCATACACAGGCTCCCCCTCCGCCCCAATTACAACACATGCGTTCGGCACCGCTTTCGATACCTCACCCTCCTGTCCAACGACCGCATGCCCAAACTCAAACAGCAATAATAGACCGGTAAAACTAGACGCAAAAATTGCACACCATTTTCGACATCGCAATCGGTTTAAACCTCTAAGCCATTCCATGTCGTCGCCTCCACCACCACTCCAACGCTAAACAAACCAAAGCTGAGAACAACCACCACGGAGAATGCCATAGCGGTTCGACTCTCTCTTCGCTGTACTGCAAGTTTCTTGGCTCGATACGTTTCACAAGCCCACCCAATTCTCGCAATTGAAGAACCTCACCTCCACTATCCCTTGCGATACGCTCTAACGTTTCAATATCTACTTTGCACTTCTTGAGTTCATCGATTTCCGGCTCATGGACAAACCAAGATGCCCCTTGTCCAACTGGATCGCCATCGGCCGCCTCAACAATCGTCTCAATCTTCACAACTCCACTCTCCTTGAGTAACACGCTCGATTCATACAATCCAGCAGTCTCCTGTGAAGGAAACGCAACCGAATGGATCGATTCCCCCTGTGGAAGCGTTATCGTCAACCGAACTTTGGCATTATCCATCGCCAAATACGAACTGTCTTTTACGCGAACACTGATCTTTCGGAGATTAGGAACTGTTTCGTCATACTCCGTATCCAATGTCACTCGCTTCGGTACATCGACAATCATGCCTCGCACCAGTTGCCGCCAAGCTTGAGCGACAGGATTCGCGTTCTCCTCCGTCGACATCAGTGCCCACCGCCACATGTCGCCAACCATTAACGCTCCCGTCGTCCCCTTGCCAAACTTCTGCACCGCAAATAATGGAACCGAACTGCCTTCTCCTTGCGTCCCCTCCGCAAGCACCCTCGCACCTGCCTTCACCCCCCTCACTCGATTCCAAACCTGAAATCCAGGCATCGCTTCCAATCGCTTGCGTTCCTCCAATTCATTGTCCTTCAATCGCAAAAACGGTTGTAACCAGCCTTCACGCGTCAGCCCATAACGCACCCCCTCCACTGATTCTTGTTCAACCCGTGGTTCGACCATCTCCGGTTCTGCCGTGTCCCCATAAACTGGTAACATCTGGCCCAAAATCGAATCTTTGAAATTCCTCCCCCGAAAACTCTCCTGCCCACCAAGCACTAACAATGAACCACCACGCTGCGTGACGTACTGCCTAAGCAACTGCATCTGAGTCGTAGTGAAGAACTCCAGTTCAAGATCATCAATAATCACCGCTGAATAAGCGAAAAGCTCCTCCGCGTCCTTCGGAAACCCTTTAGTTAGCTCATCCTGAGACTGTACACCTAACCTTGCGAACACCGGCTCGTCGATCTTCTCCTTCGTCTCCTCCGGGACATCCTCAAATCCCGAAAATAAGGGATTCGTATCATCTACGTTCTTCCCGCGAAAACTAAACTTGGGCTGCCTCTTAGCTATGCGAACCAAGCCTGTCAACAACATCTCCGGATCTTCATTCAATGCCCTTCGCAAAAACTTAAACTCCCAATTCGGCCGACCAGAAACATACAACACACGATAAGGCCCAATTCCTCGATCCACGGAAACTAACCGCTGATTGTTGTCCAACGTCCGCTCATACCCTACTACGTCTCGCAATATTCTCGCACGCAACTGATAAGCCTGCGGCCCCGCTTCTCTCGGCCGCGTTTGGAATCGAACCAAGCCCCCTTGATCAGCTTCGCCAAGCGTGAGATTCCTCAACTCCAATTCCCGACCACCAAGATCATATAACCCCACCTCCACTTGCTCCGATTTCAACCCCTGATGACCAAGCTCTACCTGAAGTGATAAAGGTGCAGTTTCAAACTCACTCGATTGCACTCGTATTTCCTCAATCCATAAATCTCGTTTCCCGCTGCTCTCAGACGGTAACAACACTGGATAAATAGGCACCTTGCTAGTAACGGGTGACTGCAATGTCTGCCCATCTGTGAACAACACAATCGCCGATGGAGTTTCACGTGCCAACTTAGTTTGTACGTTGGTCAAGGAAGAATAAAGCTGAGAATGGACTTCTTGGCCACTCCAGTTCGACAAACGATCTACTCCCTTTACCTGCTGCCCAAACAAGTATTTGCGTACACGAAAAACTTCCTCGATCGGAGCTATCCACTCCGATGACTCTTCGATCACCTCTCGAAATCCAGCCATCAAAGATTCTGTCGATGCAGTTCTGATTTCCGCTTGCTCGCCACCCGAACTAATATCCAAACCACCGTACAGCGCCCGCATCGAACGACTGTTATCTAATAGCACTGCAACACTGTTCGCCTGAGGCTTCGGCACCCGAACACTTCGTAAAGGCTCTAGAAGACATCCAAGCAGTATCGCTAGCCCAAACGATCTCAAGATCGTCCCTACCATCTTTGTCCTGAGATCCACCGTTTTGCGATAGGAAAACCAATGCAACAAACTTAGTATGAGCCACAGAAAAACAAAACCCGTAACCCAAGCTCTATTCACCAATATTACGTCGGAGAGCCATTCGTTCACTTTCTCTCCCCCGTTCCTAGTTCCTCGAAATACCGATCCAACTTCCGCTGAAATCGCTCCGGCACAGGATCGCGATCTAATGGAACCAACTCATTCTGCTTAGCTGTCTTGCGAAGCAACTCCTCCCGAACCTTCTTCTGGAGATCCTTCAGTGGATCTGAAATCAACTCCTTCACTAAATCCCACTGAGGCTCCTTGGCATGCCTCTTGTACTCCATGCGAAACTCTCTCGCAGCCTCGCGTATACGCGCCGCCTCCGCCTTCCACGCCGGATCGCGTACCAACTCCTCAATGTCACGCAATCGATCGCTCCACTGCGCATAGTCTTCACCCATAATAGGGGCCGCATTCCGTGCCCCATTCTCCCCATTAACCTCTTGGTCTACCCGAAGTCGCTCTAACATCGAATCCGCTCGAACACCCTGTCCTCGCCCACGAGCATCCGCATCTTGCTCTCCACCCTCTCTCGCTTGACCCGAACTCGAATCCCTCGTCGCACCCTCTCGCGACTCCCTGGACGTCTCATCCAACGCGTTCTGCCCACCAGACTCAGTCTCCGATTTCGATCTCTCTTTTCGCTCCCCTTCATCGCTGGCCCCTCTAGCCTCCTCGGAATCGCCCCCCGACTGCGACTGCATCTCACTTCGAACCTGTTCATCGGCGCTGCGAATCTCCTGTAATGCCCGCCGTAATGATTCTGCTTCACTTCCCAGTACACTCTCCGAAGCCTCCTCGACCTGCTGACGAAGTGTCTGAAGCTGCTGCGATACAGACCGAGAATCCTCAAGTGCTGGTTGATCCAACCCACGCTCTAACAACTGAGAAATCCTCTCTAACCGCTCCTGCGTACCCTCCTGCATCGCCTGCCGATATGTCTCGTAAAGCTGCTCAGCAAGCAACGGTTCACTCGACTCCGCTTGTTCCACGGTTTCTTTAATCCCTTGTAATAAGTCTTTCAGTTCCTCCTGTTGCGATTTCCAAGCTTCAGCCGGCTCGCGCCCATCCTGCGACTCTCTAGCCAACTCCGCATCAGAGCGTAACATCGATTTTCTTGGCTCCCCACCCTTTTCAGCCCCTTCCGGAACTGAGTTCGTGCGATCCTGCGGCCCCCCGCGCGGATCCTCTTCCTGAACCTGATCCCCTAACAATCTCTCTAGCTCGCTCTGTCGCGTTTCAAGTTCCTTCGCTTGCTCTACTAGCTCCGACACTTGCCTCCCCAACGCCTGAGAAGTTCCCTCGCGTAACTCCTCCCTCGTCTGATCTACCGCTTGCTGCGCCCGCGTTGCAGAGTTCAACGCCGACGAAGTCTTCTGCTCCCCAAGTTGCTCCTGTGCTTGTTGCATCTGCTCCCTCGCTTGCTCAACTTGCTGCCGAGCTTGCTCCATCGCATCGCGAGTTTCCGGCGTCTGCATCCGATCAAGCAATTCATCGGTATCGCGGATCATCTCCTGCTGATCCTCACGAAGCCTCTCTAATTGCTCCTCTAACTCCTTACGCTTCTGATCAACTTCCTCAGCCTGTAATTCCAGATCCAACTCGCGAATCTGCTCATTCAAATCCGTTTGGCGTTTCGCAAGCTCATCAAGCCTACTCATCACCTGCCTCGCCTCACGTGCACTCGCCTCCTCCTCTGCTATCGGCTGAGACTCTTGCTCATAACGACTTGCGTCCTGCTCCAATTGCAACTGCTCTATCTGCTGCTGGCGATTCCTTTGGCTAGAAGTCTGCGAACGAGAGTTTGATGACTGCTGTTGCTGAGACTGGACAATCTCATGCTCCCTCGCCCTTAATCGCAATAATCCTTCATAAGCTCTCCGCATTTGTGTCATCGCTTCGCGCAACTCGACAGAGGTATATTTCTTACCGTCTGTCACAAGCAACTCTATTGCTTGACGCATCGACTTCTGAACATCCTGCAAATGCAATTGTGATTTTTCATCCTGTAACTGCTGCTGCAAAACTCCACTTTGCTCCAAAGCCTGCTCTTGCGATGTTCGCACTACCGATATCTGCTCATAAGCCTTTGGCAGCCCACCTTCTTCACGCGGCCATTGCCTCAGAATATTCCACCCTGCCGCCATGATCTTCTTTTGAAGCTCAGCCAAGTCCTCCGCTTGTTGACCAGCAGGTGAATTCTGCTGCTGTTGTTGCTGTTGCTGACGCTGTTCCGTCGCTGATGAATCCCCTTCGCGAAACAACTCTTCAAAAGGCCGAACCTCCGCAAAAAACAAATCGCTCTCGACCCGCCGCAATTGGCCATCCCGATCCTGATCCTCCGTCCAGAAATGGTACGTCACCAACTGATCTGGCTTGGCATCTAATGACTCAAGATCAATTAAATGCTGAATTTCCTGCTTCTTCTCCAAGCCCCCTCCTCTGCCCTCTCGATCCACCAACACAATTTCTTTCGGCTCCCCATCACCAACTACCACCTGTAGCCCCGTACGCATCAACCCAAAATCGTCTTGCACTTTTGCGCTCACAGCTATCTCTTCAATCGCTGTCACCCGTTGCTCTAATGGACTCGTTAACTTCAATTGCGGTTCCTGATTAGGTAAAACCTTGACAACCAACTCCTCCGGGAATTTCGTCCCACGCCCGTCCCCATCAACCAAGCGAAGTTGGTACTTCGACGACTCGGTCAATGTCGATGGATAACGATACGCCAACGCTTCCGTCTCATCCCGTAGCAACGGATGTACCACCCCATTGGAATCCACCAACTCCGCTACATCTACCAGCTTGTTCAATGTCAATTTCCATGTCACCGTCGCACCATCCACGACAGTAACTCTCCTCGTGTTCTTCACCTCTTTGGACTCAAGCCCCGCATACGAGGGATACTGTATCGCCGCATCGGAATCCACCAAAGCCGGATGCTCGAAAGTTCGCACACTATAAGTCTTACTGACCTCGTCCCCCGCCCGCACGCAATACTGAAATGGACTCTTCACCCTTCGAATTGTCGCACTTGCAATCGCGTCATTCATCGCTTCTTGCATCGGCTGCGATTCCAATTCTCCTGACTCACCCTCAACTACAAATATCGCTTCTTTAGATTTCCCATCTCCAAACCGAACCGTCACCAACAGATCACTCCCAACCTCCAACTCCACATCACCCGGCTCAACCACTAACCCCTTATCAAGTCCATCCTCCCGTTCTACAACCCGTTCCGGAGTCCGCTCTGGTGCCTTCATCAATAACATGGCGAACAACGAAACCGCCAAGCCAGTCTGACCAACCCAAAGCCACCGCAGTCGCCTCGGAGGCACAAGTGCCTCCCATGGCTTTTCGTCAGCATGCTGCAAAGTACTTAACGTCAAGCGATTCCGCATGAACTCCGACTCTCCAGAACGAAGCGGTGACAGCAATGTCAGCAATCGTTCTTTCAAGTCAGGAAACGCTGCCTCTAACCGATTGGCCAAACTACGAAAATCTCGATAAACAAATCTCGTTAATATGAATAAAGCCAAAGGCCCGAGGAACACTACTCCCCAAAGGTACGTCTGTGGTGCACCCGCGTCGACGATCCCGTTGACCGTTCGCGGATACCAAAATGAAGGCAAATACCCGAGGGAAGCCAAAACCAACAAGCCACCCCAGAAGAGTCCCAACAACGTGGCAAATGCCTGACTACGGTAACGACTCGCTAAACTAACAAGTTTTTCGTGAATGAGCGGATTCATGTCATGCCCCATAGTTAAACCGCATTCCCTGTCGAAGAACCCGAAAACCTGTCTTCCGACCTGAAAACTCCCCAAGTCGACTCAACCGTTGCCAATACTAACACCACTGCTATCATCCACCACCAACCATGCTGCCTCGACTCCAATTCCTCAGCAAGCCGCTTGCTCGCCGCACTCCGCGCAAGCCCTCTCTGTTTCGCATTTGCAAGATCTATCGTCACACCAACCCGACTGAACTCTTCAAGCTCCATCGGATCCGTCCGCGTCTCTCGCTTATCCATGTTCACCGCGAAAACTTGATTCGATGAATCACCTAACTCCGGAATTGACGCACCTCGATTTATTTGGCCGTCGGTCTCTGAGCCCATCCCTCGTTCATCAGCTCGCCATTCATAAATACCTGGTTCGCTATATCGAGCGTCCCGCGACTCTACTTGAGATAACTCCTTACCCGCAGGCGTTTGTAATATCCCACCCTCGAAGAATGATTTCACTTCCGATCCAATCACTCTCTCCTCGGTACTTGGCATCGCAGCCGCCTGATCAAACAGACCACTTAATATCGGTACAAATTTGCTTGACAACGCAAACTGACTTTCACTCGTCTGCCAACCACTAGTCATTATCGTAATTTTCCCCTTACCCAAAGACCGCTCCAATAACGCCGGTGAACCATCATCAAACCGGGCCAGTATGCTCCAAGCTTCAGGTACACTTGGTTCAAAGACACGGTGATTCCAAAATCGTATCTTGGAGAAATCATTGAATTTTGAATCTGCGAATGAAGATAAAACAGGATGAGATAGCTTCAAATTCTCAAGTAACGCAAATCCCTTCCCCTCGCTCTCTCTAACGTTACCTATTGAATTCACATGGTCTCGCCCACCCACTACTCCCGCATTCGCTTGCAGAATCCATTCTTGTAAAATCTCCGAGATTCCTTGGTGGAAACCGCTTGGATCACCCAGCATGTCTGTCGGCTTGTCCCACACCCAAAACAAGTGCCCGCCATCGACCAAATATCTTGTAAGCATCCTAGCCTGGGCAAGCGTCATTGCATGCGAAGCAACCCACCAATTCGATTCCTTCACAGTCTTTTCGTCGAGAAGAATGGTCGGCTCATAGAGATTCCATTCAACCACCTCAAAACTTCTTGACAACGGAACACGCTTTGCAAAGTACCATAGAGAGTTTTCCGGTACATCGGATACTCGGTCGATCATGCCGACCGATATTCTGCGCGACCGCTCTACACAATAATAACGCCGGTTATCAAAAGCCTGTTCGTCACCACTGAGCTCGAGCGTCCAAGCCGCCGAAGAACCACTCTCCGAATTACTATTTCCCCGAGAATCTACCGAGCCTAATGCCCCCTCTCCAACATCTTTCGGCAAAGGGATTCTTACTACTTGCTGAAGCCCCGGCGGAACAAAGAACTCTCGACTCGTCTCAGGTATCGGTATCCCTGATCGACTAAGCCATTGTAATTGCAATCGATCATTACTCGAAAGCCCACTATTCGAGAGTATCACTCTGACCTCTCCGTCCACTTGATCAACCTGCGCGATCTGATCACCAGAATTAGTATCTGTTGGCAAAATGATTGCTGATGCGTTTCCAGGCTGCGCCGCTTCGCAAACCAATGGCACGAGCTTTACAGCCTCGGGCCATACTCCAGCCTGAAAACTCTCCAATGTTCCATCACGAGGAAAATCCGACACCAGAAACAAAGTTCGCAAGACACTACCGGCGCTACCAGCAGCTCCAGAATCGTCAGTCGTTGATTCCCCAACAACTGCGTCCTGCCCGAACAACTCTGCCGCTTGACTGAGCACAACCCCAATATCGGAGCTGCCCCAAGTCGGCGATAAACTCTTCATCGCTTTAATTGCCGCTGAACGCCGCTGGGGAACCGGCAATTCTCTAGCCAATTCCAGACTTAAAATCGGCTCTAAACTCTCTTGCATCGAGTACACCGCAACAACATCATCCGCATTAGCCTCATCGATCACTCGCATCGCCTTCTCGACCGCTTGCTCCCACAGGCCGCTTCTACGCATGCTCGCACTAGTGTCGATCAGCAGCAATCGCTCGTTGCGAGTTTGCGGTTCGCCACCCTCATCATTAGCTGTTCTCAAATAAGGTCGCGCGAACGCGAACGCCAGTAATCCAAAGGCCCCCACACGCAACAACAATAACCCCAGATGCTCCAATCGACTGCGATTACTGAACTTCGGCGGCACTGAATCCAAAAAAATCACAGAACTAAACTCTGTGACATCCTTGGGGCGTTTACGCACAAGGTGAAAAATGATCGGTGCCACAACCGCCAAAGCAGCTAACGCATAAAGGGGTGTAAGAAAACTCATTGAGAACTACCTCCCCCCTCGGGGATGCTCCCTCTGCACTAGGAAATCACCCAAGACTCGTTCCATGGGATCCGTGGAAAGGAACTCCAACAATGGAATGCCCAGTGGTGCAAGAACCTTCTGCAATTCTTGCCGATGCGACTCAAACCTTGTTCGATAAGTCGCTCGTACTTCATCAGGCGAAACAAATCGCTCCTCCTGAGATTCCATCTCCCTGACTAACACCGGTTTCTCGGGACTAAAATCCCGCTCCTGTGGATCCAGAACTCGAAGTATTACCACCTCGTGCCGTCTGGCGCGAAGAAACCCCAGCGGAACCTCCAATTCCTTCGGTTCAACCAACAAGTCGGAAAGGATCACAATCAAACTGCGATGCCGAACAATCTCTGCAACCTGGCGTAAAGGTGCAACAAGATCGGTCGACTTACCGTCACAAGACTGCTCTAACATCGCCAAAAGCCGCTGAAACTGGCCAGTTCGAAATCGCGCCGGAATCAATTCACGAACCGACTCCGAAAAACTCACTCCACCCACCGCATCGCGTTGCTCTAACAAAAACAATGCAATCGTCGCAGCTAATGTTCGCGCATACTCCAACTTGGATGGCTCGCACGAGTGATACTCCATCGACTTGCTTTGATCGACCACTAAATAACAACGACGATTCGTCTCATCCTCAAACCGCTTCTGGTAATACCGATCCGTGCGAGCGAAAAGCTTCCAATCAATCGTTTTTGGATCGTCACCAACCGAATAAGGACGATACTCGCTAAACTCAACAGAAAAACCGTGCTTGGGACTCCGGTGCAAGCCAGATTGAAATCCATCGACCACCTTCCGCGCTCGCCACTGCAAGTTGCGCACGGACATCAAAGTCTTCAGATCGATCCAATCCGATGGCCGAGATACCGCAGGCTCTTGTTTCGCATTCCGTGTATTCAATCCAGTAGCTCCCACGTTTCGTTACGGCACCAACCCCCAGAAATCACACCGTTTACTTCGCTGGAATCTCACTGAGTATCCGTTCAATAAACTTCTCAACTGTCCATCCCTCAGCTTCCGCTTTGTAAGACAACAACAAACGATGCCGAAGTACCGGTGGTACAAGTGCAATAATGTCATCAAACTGAACATGGGTGTTACCACGCAACAACGCGCGAGATTTGGCCCCTAAGACCAACATCTGCGCTGCCCGCAGACCAGCCCCCCAAGTAATCGAATCTTCAACCCAAACCGGTGTGTCCGGTTGACCGGGCCTCGTAGCAGAAACAATCCTCACCGCATAGCGAGCAACCTCATCCGCGATCGGCATCTTGCGCACCAATCGCTGGAACCCCAAAATATCCTCTCCTGTAAATAATGGTTCAATCGGCTCAGGAGTACCACTTGTCGTATCCAATACTACCTTGAGCTCATCGTCAAAGGGCAAATAGTCGATTAGCACGTTGAACATGAAACGATCAAGCTGAGCTTCTGGAAGCGGATAAGTCCCCTCCATCTCAATCGGATTCTGTGTCGCTAAAACAAAAAACGGAGATGGTAACTGAAACCTTTTTCCCGCTGCCGTCACCTGCCGCTCTTGCATCGCTTCAAGCAACGCAGATTGTGTCTTCGGTGGAGTACGATTGATCTCATCAGCCAATACCACGTTCGCAAAGATAGGCCCCTGAACGAAACGCAACTCTCGCTTCCCATCGTGATCCGTTAGAATCTCAGTGCCTGTAATGTCTGCGGGCATCAAGTCCGGTGTGAACTGTATGCGACTAAAGGCAAGGTGAAATACTTGCGCCACACTGCGAACGAGCAAAGTCTTCGCTAAACCCGGAGCTCCCGTTATCAAACAGTGTGTCCCAGAGAACAAGCAAATCAGCAACTGCTCGATCACCTCCTTTTGCCCAACGATCGTCTTGGATAATTCAGCCTCCAATCGCCGCCTGCCGCTTTGTATTTGCTCAAATAACTCTGCATCACTCATGGGAATTTCGCTCTGGGGCTTCTTTGAAGAATCGTTTTCGATCAAGGCACTGGTCATCCTGTATTTGAAGTGCAAGTCATGCTTAAAAGGTTCGGACTAATGGGACATCGCGTACGTGACTATGTTTATTCCTAACGGATAAGCCTTCTTCACCGAGAATTCCTCGAAGTACCAAGGGTCTTCACCCTCTCGTTCCCAGCCATCTCCCAAATCCGTGTTGTGACAAATAAATACCATGATCCGACCTTCATCGTCGTAAATCGCACGGTAATGCGGGACACTCGTATCCGAGTCATAACGTGGCTCCCAAGTCACTCCACGGTCACGACCTGCCCAAGCCGAATGAATCGATGGCAACTGCGGCTTCTCTTTCAAGTCATAAACACAGTGAAATATTTCATGCTCAAGCGGCACCTCTTCCGGCTCCCGATCCGGAAAAACACGTTTCATCTCTCGATAAAAATTCTCATACTCCGAATCACCCCAGAAATCATCCACCATCAAAAACCCACCCTTAAGCAGGTACTTGCGCAAAGCCGCAACCTCCGGCTCGTGGAACATTAAATCACCCGGCTCGATAATGTAGATAAAGGGATACTCAAATAGCCGTGGGTCGGTCAGCTCTAACACCATCGGCTCAGGATTTACCTTGATCGTGGTTAACTGCTGTAGCCGCAACGAAAAATTCAATTCGCTGTCCCGAAAGTCCGTAGCCCAACCTCCCCCACGACGATACCCCGACGAATCATATTTGATCCGAACAAACGTGAAGGTATCCTTCTGGAAGTCTCGGTCTACCTGCCATGTCGGTACACCCCCTCGACCAGCTGATTGCCAGTCGCGACGAAATCGTCTACCCGGCGGCTGGGCAAGGACCAAGACACCCAACGCGACGATGATTCCCACTGCAAGCAAACGGGACTTCCAAGACATCGATACAACATATCGCCCCACCGAGCGACAAGTTTCGGATTGACTACCTGTCGGTTCTTCTTCCACGAGCTTCCCTGTCCTTTCCATTTCCATGCTGCCCCCCAACGTATCATCGAGCGATTTGGAAGGATCTGGAAATTTTGAAACTTGAGCACCTCAATCGCAAGCAAATTCGGGGGAACGAAGACTGATTTGACCGTTTTTGTGTTCTTTCCAGCGCTTTTTATTCCAATCACCGACATGCAGCCGGTTAAAGAATCAGTCATAATAAAGCTACACGCTTAGAAGTTGCGCAATTCGCTCACTTCGTCAGTCCTCCCTCGAATCATGAACACCTCGTATGGATCCAGGCTCCGGTCTACGATCTGGGAATAACCCCCACCCGCATCACAATACCGCCTCCCACCGCAAGCCCGCGAAGTACTCGCACATCAAGTACTTCAGCGCTCTTGCTTTGGCTACTTGCTGTTTTTCATTCCCTAACCACAGCTACGCCCAAGCCGACCCTACGGCAGTCGAAGTCTTCGAAAAACGTATCCGCCCCCTACTGCTCGATAAGTGCAATGAATGTCACTCGATCCTCACCGAGAAAAGCGGGGGCCTAAGCCTCGACTCGAAACCAGCCCTGCTTCAAGGAGGTGATTCAGGTCCCGCTGTCGATCTAACGACTCCCGATAAAAGCCTCCTGCTACGCGCAATCGAATACCGCGATCCAAAACTCCAAATGCCTCCAGATGGCAAACTGCAAGCCTCGGAGATTGAACTCCTGAAGTCTTGGATTGCAAATGGCATGATCGCGTCCAAAGAGTTTGAAACGCCCCCCTCCGAACCAGAACGCTCGAACAATAGCCAAGCCTCCAAAGAGCCGCTTTCAGTCGCCCAAGCACGGTCACACTGGGCCTACGCCCCGATTCAACCTCAAGTCGATCTATTCAATGCAAGTCACGATCAAAGTCGCAATATTGTCGACACAGCACTGGCCGTGAAACATCGTTCATCAAGCATCGAACCAAGCCCGTTGGTGGACGACGAAACGTGGTTGCGAAGATTAGTGATCGACTTGCATGGTCTAAATCCCACCTTTGATTTTCTACAAAACGCAAAAAATCGGCTGGCTGCTGTTTCCAAAACCTCCAACGCAGACAAGAACGCAATCCAAGCTGAACGGATGCAAATCGTCAATGAATTACTCTCTTCACCTCGATACGGAGAACGATTTGCAAGGCACTGGATGGACGTCGTTCGTTACGCGGAATCCCTTACCCTTCGCGGGTTTATCCTGAACGACGTCTGGAGATATCGCAATTACTTGATTCGATCCTTCCATCAGGACAAGTCTTTTCGAGACCTTGTGATGGAGCAAGTCGCCGGAGATCTACTCAATGTAGCAGAATTCCCAAGCCAATCGAAATCATCCGAATGGACCAAAGACCAATTGCAACTCGCACAAGACCGATTGAGCGCGACGACATTTCTTGCTATCGGAGATCATAACTACGAAGAGCAAGACAAAAAGCAACTTGAAATGGACGCGATCGATGAGCAATTGGACGTCCTCGGTAAAGCATTCCTAGGTCAAACGCTGAGTTGCGCCAGATGCCACGATCATAAATTCGATCCCATTCCCACCGCTGACTACTACGCACTCGCCGGCATTCTGAAATCCTCCGTTTCAATTGACCACGAAAATGTCTCCAAGTGGATTCGTATTCCACTCCCTGTCTCCGATAATAAACAACAAGAACTAACCCAAACCGCTGAACAACTCAAATCCATTAAAGACCAAATTGCGAAACTCAAATCAAGCATTACAGGTAAATCAGCGCAAACCATCGTTGCAATCGAGGATCTCCTAGGTGTGATCGTCGATAACACAACTGCTAGAAAAGTTGGCGCATGGGAAGACTCCAGTTCTGTCGCAAACTATGTCGGTAAAGGTTATGTCCACGATCGCAATCAAGACCGTGGCGCAAAATCCGTGACCTTCGAGCCGGCCAACTTGCAAACAGGCAAGTACCTCGTACGTATCACATATGCTCCCGGCGATAACCGCAGCAGCAAAACCGCAGTACGCGTTTTCAGCGCTGACGGCGATCAACTCTTTACCATTAACCAAAAGAAACCTCCCGCTGATGATGGTTTGTGGAGCACTCTTGGAACATTCCAATTCGAACGCGGTGGTCAAGCCTTTGTCATTATCAGCAATGAAGGTGCAGATGGGCATGTGATCGCCGATGCCGTTCAGTTTCTACCCGAAGGTACATCAACCACGAATACCTCACAGACCTCGGAGAATTCCTCCGAAAATAATCAGGAACTAGCCAAAGCGAAACTTGCATCTCTCGAAAAAGAACAATCAAAACTACAATCAATACTAGACACACGCCCCATGGTGCAATCAGTTCGACTTGGAGATTCACCAAGCGATATCCCAATCCATATTCGCGGTTCCGTTCATCGCTTAGGTAAATCCGTCCAACGAGGATTCTTGAGTTGTATTAATGCTCACGAACCAAGTTTGGCACAACGTATCCAAATCCCGCCCGACGCAAATGGCCGCCTTGAACTCGCTCAGTGGCTCGTAGCACCCGAAAATCCGCTAACACCAAGAGTTTATGTAAACAGAATTTGGACCTCATTAATGGGACACGGAATCGTTCGATCCGTCGATAATTTCGGAACTACCGGAACCCCTCCCTCCGATCCAGAATTACTTGACGCCTTGGCCCTAGAATTCATGGAAAACAATTGGTCTACGAAATGGCTTGTTCGAACCATCGTCACTTCAGATGCCTACCGAAGAGGAATTAAGCCCACCGCATCGGCGATAGAAAATGATCCGGAAAACCTACTCTTCTCGCATTCCCACCTCCGCCGACTCGATGCTGAATCTCTGCGCGATTCAATCCTCCAAGCCTCCGGGGAGCTCGTCGATGCACAATACGCCAACGCCGAAGAAAACTTCGAGACATCTCTCAACAGTCCCCACCAAGAACACTTCGTCTCGTCGACAGTCAAAAACGGAACAAAAGAAGACTATCGATACCAACACACCGTAGGACTCCGATCTGTCTACCTACCCTGGTTCCGCAACGCACTTCCTGAACTGATAAGAGAATTCGACGGCGCAAACCCGAGTTTTTCCATTTCAGAACGGAGTCGAAGTACGGTTGCCACCCAAGCACTCGCACTGATGAATAGCCCCTGGGTCGCCGAACGCGCCCAAGCAGCAATAAAGGATTTCTCTGCCGATACCGAAGAAGAACAAAAGATCCATGCCATCTTTCGACGAATCCTACATCGAGACCCCACCCCGCCGGAACTCTCTTGGGCACAATCTGTTCTCAAGCAAGCTTCATTGCAGGAATTAGCCCACCAACTTATCGCCTCTATTGATTTTCGATACGCTCCCTGATGCAATAACATCCGGAGCAAACCATTTGTTCAATCTCACCTCTCGCCAGCATAACTTAAGGCGAAAAATCGCCGAAACCAAACTAGCGAAAACACATCAATCGACAAAACCTAGGCCAAGTACTGGCCGCCACTTTCGAGTGAATGGGATAGGAATGAAACTATGATTAATCGCCGTGAACTATTGCGAACCACCAGCTGTGGCTTCGGCGCTCTAGCAACACATGCAATGCTCTGCCGCGACGCACTAGGAAGTCCAAACGGTGGCGCAATCCGTAACCGCGATGGTCTCCACCACCCTGCAAAAGCCAAACGTATTATCTTCCTATTTATGCAAGGGGGCGTAAGCCAAGTCGATTCATTCGATCATAAACCGATCTTGGGACAACGCGACGGTGAAATGATCCCGTTCGATGACGCTCGCGAGTTTGCGAATACTCGGAAACTCGGTAGCAATCAACGCGTCATGAAATCGCCCTGGGCCTTTAAACCCTATGGTCAAACGGGGAAATTGGTCTCAGATCTATTTCCGGCAGTCGGCGAACACGTTGACAAACTGCAGTTTATCCACTCCATGCATACCGACGGTGTCGCACACGGGCCCGCAACTCTTTTCCTCCATTGCGGTGCACTAAACTCCGTGCGTCCCTCCATGGGTTCGTGGACCCTCTATGGGCTTGGCAGCGAAAATGAAAACCTTCCAGGCTTTGTTTCCATCGCACCATCCATCGGAAATGGCGGTTCGAGAAACTACGGCTCAGCCTTCCTGCCAGCACGCTTCCAAGGTACACCCATCGGTCGCGCAAGCCAATCAGATATGGGGATCGAACATGCCTCCCCCATCGATGCTCCATCGTATGCGCCCAAGGAGGGGCGATGGGCCCTGCAACGACAACTCCAAGAAATGCAACTTGAACGACTCCGAGGAAAAGATAACGCGAGCCACTCCACCCTACCACAAGCAGACGAGATTGAAGCTCTCATAGAGAGCTACTCCCTAGCCGCACGCATGCAAGAAGTTTCCCCTGAAGTCTTTGATCTGTCGAACGAAACCGAAGCAACCCAAAAACTCTACGGTATCGATCAAAAAGAAACTGCCACCTACGGAAAACGATGTTTGTTAGCCAGACGCCTCTGCGAAGCCGGTGTGCGCTACATCCAAGTTAATTACGGAGATGACTCTGCAAATCCAGCTTGGGACCAACATTCAAACCTACCTAAACACGCAGATCACGCACGAGCAGTCGACCGCCCAATTGCCGGCCTGCTAACAGACCTTCAACAACGCGGTCTCCTAGAAGATACCCTGGTCTGGTGGGGTGGCGAATTCGGCCGTCAACCCTACGCGGAAAAAAATGGCACCGGCAGAGATCATAACCCCGGTGGATTTACCGTCTGGCTCGCTGGCGGTGGAGTAAAGGCAGGTGCAAGCTACGGTGAGACCGATGAATTCGGCCAATTCGCAATCCAGAACAAAGTACACATGCACGACCTGCACGCAACTATCTTTCATCTCCTAGGAATCGATCACGAAAAATTGACCTTCCGACATGCCGGAAGAAACTACCGACTAACCGATGTCCACGGCCGTGTCATACACGACCTCTTCGCCTAAATATCGCCCGGCTCCCGCATTTCTTCCACTTCTCCATATCGCAACGGAAGTACCACGCGAAAGTTGCTCCCCTGCCCTAGTTTACTTGTGAGACTGATATCTCCTCCCAGCAGCCTGCACAACTCGCGCACAATCGATAACCCCAGTCCCGTTCCCGAATGCTCACGCGTCAAAGCATCGCTATTCGTATTGGCAGAGGCCTGCCGAAACTTCTCAAAAATCACCTCATGCTCGTACGGCGCAATCCCAATTCCCGTATCTGCAACCGAGAAAAAGAATGTCTGATCCGAAATAGCCTCCGCCGCGATCGTAACTAAGCCCCCCTCGGGCGTAAACTTGATCGCATTAGACAAAAGATTCGTCAAGATTTGAGCAATCTTGCTCTGGTCCTGCACAATCCGTAATTCACTTCGACTCGAATCCACTTGCAAGTCGATGTTTTTGTCCTCCGCTAACTTCCTAAAAATCTCCACCTGCGCACTTATTACAGACAATAAATCAAACGATACCGGTCGTACCTCCATCTTCCCTGCTTCTACCTTGGCAAGATCCAAGATGTCGTTGATCATCTCCAATAAGATACGGCCAGAATTTTGAATATTCCCAACCCATCTACGCTGCTTGTCCGTCAATGTCTCAATACCCGACAATACGTCGCTGAAACCGAGAATACTATTCAGTGGAGTACGTAACTCATGACTCATGTTCGCTAAGAACTCACCTTTCAACCGATTCGCTTCGAACAACTGCAAGTTCACACTAGCCAACTCGTCGATCCGTGAGTCCAACTCCTTGTTAACCATCTGCAACTGATGCTGCGTCTCAGTCAAGTGACGCAACATCCGGTTAAACGAATCGGAAAGCTCTGTAAACTCGTCGTCGGTGTCGACCCTAAATTGCAAATCCGTTTTTCCACCAGTGATCTCATCGCTGACAAACTTCAATTCAGATAAAGGATTGATCACCAAACGCTTCAAGACCAAATGAATAAAAAAAAGTGACAGCGCCAGCGTCCCAATGCCAATCGAAGACAACAGCGAATAACTCCAAATACGCCAAACCCGTGTCTCCGATACCGGAATGCGTATCTTTAAAACCCGAAATGGATCCACGGAGATCGGAGCCAACCTTGGCTGCGATTCGGTAACAGAGCGCTGATGGCACTGCCGACAACCATCTTGAAATCGAATCGGATGATAATAAATGTAGTCACCCTGTATTGGCCCATCCTCCTCGAATAATGCATTGGTCGGATTCGCTAGAGTTGACCAAGCATTCGCAGTACTCTCGCTATTCGTCGACGTTGCAGAACCTTCCCGACGCTCCGCCTCATACTTCGCCTTCGCCGCAGTCTCTAGCTCAGAAAGCCGAGTATGCAACTTCATCAACCAACCTAAATCGTTACCCTGCGCAACCTCACCACCTAACTTCACATGTTCCAATCCGTCCTTCAATCGCAGTAACTCAGAACGCATCGGATACGTCGAACCAGACTCGAACAATTCACTGTCCGGCGAAGGCAACGGATCAGCTATAAGTGCAGAATCGGACTCTGAAGCCTCCGATGCCTTCGCCGGGGAGTCCCAAGTCGCATGCCGTAACCGCACTACGGTGTTTGCAAAATCACGAGCAGATCGACGTGTGGTCTCCTTCACCAATCGCTCTGCGACGAACTGTACCGCAAAAAAACCTAAAACCAAAGAAATGAATAATGCCAGACCCAGGAACAATAGCCCCTTGCGTTCGAGCGACCAGTTACGGAACAAGCTCTTAAGCAATTCAATTCTCCGTCATGGACGACCTAATTCAGAAGTTGTGAAATCGTAGATCCTGCCGGCAAATAACCGTTTTGAACAGCTAACCAAACCAATAGCCCCTTTTGAGCATGCAATCGGTTTCCAGCCTGCGGAAACACCAAACTCTTCGATGAGTCGATAACCTCATCCGTTATCTCCATTCCCCTCCTCGCCGGAAGACAATGAAGAATGCGACTACGATCAGGTGACATTTTCAACAAATTCGCATTGAGCTGGTAGGGAGCAAATGCACGCTTACGAGCTTCATTCTCCGCCTCTTGCCCCATGCTCGTCCAAACATCCGTATACAAGAAATCTGCATCCCTCACCATGCTGGAAATGTCTTCGCTCTGGTCAAAATCCAAAGCAGGATCACTCGAAAGCTCCTCCAAAAATGATTCAGGAAGCTGATACTTTCTAGGGCAAGCCAATCGGAAACGCATCCCCACAAAAGCACAAGCCCTCGCCAGGGATCGTACCACGTTGTTACCGTCACCCACAAACGTCAACTGCCGCCCCTCGAGCTTTCCACCCAAGTGCTCATGCATCGTAAGTACGTCCGCCAATGCTTGGCATGGATGCGATTCGTCCGTAAGTCCATTGATAATTGGCAGTACGTTGTGACTCGCTAACTCCTCAATCGTCGACTGCGAAAAAGCTCGACACACCAAGAAATCACAGTACTCCCCGAGTACCCGGACAAAGTCGGCGATCGTCTCGCGTTCGCGCCAACCCGCATCCCCAGTCAAATACAATGCCGTACCCCCAAGATGCGCCATCGCCGTCTCAAAACTTACACGCGTCCGTAAACTTGCTTTCTCAAAAACCAAAGCACAGGTACGGTTCTTGAGCAAGTCAGGACGATGCCCCTTCGCAAGAGACGCCTTGAGTCGTAACGACCAATCGAGGATTGTATGAAAATCATCGACGCTCAAGTCGATGAGGTTTCTCAAATGCTTCATCACAGTGAACTTAAAACAGTGAACTTAAATTTTGCTAACGGCTGAATTCCGTTGTTGGATGATTTCTGTTCCAACACCAGCCGTAGTGTAGATCTCCAGAAGTAACGAGTGTCGCAACTGCCCATCAATAATGTGGACCTTGCCAACACCTCGTCCAAGTGTGGATAAACAAGCTTCAACCTTCGGGATCATCCCACCACTGATCACTCCACTGGCAATCAGTTCCTTGGCCTCCGCAGCTGTCATCGAGTGAATAACACTGTTCGGATCGTCTTTGTCTCGTCGAACTCCGTTGACATCACTGATGAAAATCAATTTTTCCGCTCCCAAAGCCTCCGCAACCGCCATCGCTGCAGTGTCGGCATTGACGTTGTACTTCTGCCCAAGCTCATCGATACACATCGAAGGAATGAACGGAATCTGACCCGTGTAAGTCAAACTCTCAATCGTCTGACGATCCACACGCGTCACTTGCCCGACAAACCCCAAGTCGATCGGTTCAGTACCAGGCTCTTCAAGCAACAATTTCTCACCGAACAACACATTCGTCGTTCGAAAATTCAAGTTCATAGCACGACCACCAAGCCGCTCGACTTCCTCTGCCAGAAACGTGTTCAATTCAAAAGCTAAAGTTTGCTCAACGATCTCCAAAGTCTTCGCGTCCGTAACACGCCGACCCTTGACCCAAACCGGCTGAATCTTTGCAGCTTCCATCGCCTTGTTAATCGACGGCCCTCCACCATGAACGACCACAGGTCGCATCCCAACCGTCTCCATGAATATGATGTCGAGCAACGTATGACGCATCGCATCAGGATTCGCCATCAGCGAACCACCCAACTTGATCACCGTGGTCTTGCCACGAAATCGACGGATCCAACCCATCGCTTCGATCAATGTGTCTGCCTTAGCTACTGCTTCTATCGGATTATCAGCCATTCCTGTTCGATCCTATTGCAATCCCCACGCGCCCTAAACCACAGAACCAACCAACAACCAAAAATTTACCGAGCAAAAACAACAACGCCGACGCGATGCTTGCACGTCGGCGATTGCGGTTCATGACTCAGTACCATTGATCGTCAAATGGACGAAGGTCAAGACTTGAGTTCTTGTAACAAATCCCGGATCCGGAAGTACTAGAGAAGCATCCGGCGCCAAAACGCCAGTATACCTCAAAAAACATTGAGTTTCAACGCCTTTCCTACCGGACCTGGTTGAGTTCCTGTTCAAACTTCTCCAACATCGGCAACGCCCACGGCACGTCGCGATATAACTCCTTTAGCGCCGCAAAATGGTCGTCAAATGACTCAACCGTCAACTCGCGTCGCATCTTCTTTACGTAACTCTCTAACGTTTCTCGAGAATTACTATACTTTTCGCTTTCGTACTCCTCCTGCCAGTCCCTCTTTAGCCTCACCGCAAATTCTAACCACTCAAGTTGCGACGCGGAGAGTAACGATGGGTCATACGCAGCAAGTAACGCATCAAGCAACTCTAACGACCGCTCTCGATCGTCTTGATGCACTTTACTAATATGTCGCAATGGATCGATTAAAAGGGTAGTATCATTCGTATCGGCTTTTCCAGCACCACGCCGGATCGTTCTTAAACGCTTTAAAAAATCGATCTCCTCCGCTGCACGGTAAACCACGTCAATGTCGGGATGATTGCGATGTAACTTCTGAAATTCCCCAATCGATTCCTCAAGCTCAAAAAGCTTCGCTTCGTCCCGATTCTCCACCGCATCCTGTATCGGTCCAAGCAGTTTTTCAGGAGACACCGGGCGCGTGAAATAATAGATCCCCAAAATACAAGCCCCAATAGCAGCAAGGGTAATCAAGATCTCACCCCACCGCCCCGAGACCTCCTCTGGCGTCTTCAAATCCGGTAATACACTCGTTCGAACGCGATCCTCCTCCGTGACTTCGGTAAAATTCGTTGCCCGAACATCTTGGATTCCACTCGGCGGGCCCTCTTCGCTAATTCGTCCAGTCGCTGGTGCATCAGCAGCATCAAGCGTTTGATCTTTAACTCCCTTCCGATCACCTCCGGCCACCCGCGTCGCCGGCGCCTTCGTCGGAACTGCACCTCGCACCTTATCCGACTCCTGGCCAGCCAATCCTCCCGGACCCGCCCTCAAATCGTTGCCCGGCGGTAACAACCTTGTCGAATCCACAGGAACTGCAAGCCCCGCAACCGAAGGATGAGCAGAGACGTCTATACTCGTGCCTTCACCTTCCCTAACGTTTCCTTTTCCAACCTCCTTCTGATCATCTGCAGTCTCAATGGACGACTTACCCATCGTCTTGCTCAAACCAGCACGAAGCGACTGCAATCGACTGAGCACTAAATAAGCCGTCGGGGGACGATTTACCACCGAACGCGATAGCAACTCATCGATTAACCTGGCAAACTCCTCTGGAACATCAGGGAATAACGTTCCAATCGGCGCATACACCCCATATCGAACGTTAAACAAAATCTCCGGCACGTTCGTACCCGTAAAGGGTGGACGACCAGCAATGCAAGCGTAACAAATTGCCCCAAGAGCATACAAATCGCTCCTCGGCGTAACCGGTTGCCCCTCCGCTTGCTCAGGAGGCATGAAGTCTGCCGTCCCAATCACCGAACCTGGTACCGTCGCTTCCTCCGCTCCATACAACTTTGCAATACCAAAGTCCGTCAACTTGATCCTATTGTGCGAATCAAGCATCAAATTAGCAGGCTTCAAATCACGATGAATTATTCCGAAATCGTGAGCATGCTTCAATGCACTAGATATATCGATCGCCCAATCCAAAACCTGCGCCCAAGCAATCCGCTTCACCCGCTTCAATCGCTGATGCAAGTTCTCCCCGTCGATGTACTCCATCGAATAAAATAAACGACCACGCTCCTCTCCGACGCCGATGACATTGACAATGCTCGGGTGCTTCAGACGCACCAAAGTTTGTATCTCAGCATTGAACCGACGACGGAAACGCTGGTGCTGCGCCATCTCCTCTGAAATAACTTTCACCGCAACCGCTTGTTCCGTCTTCCCATGCACCCCTTGATACACAGTCCCCATTCCGCCACGCCCAAGCACGCGCAAGACCCTGTACGGACCGATGACTTCGAAATCGGGTTCAGGCATGGATCACTCAGCTAAACTCCTCGCCCTGTCGCAAATGACCTGACTCTTGCTTCCTGGCGCAATCAATGCAAGTCGTTGCATAAGGAACCGCTTGCAATCTCGCTAAAGGAATAGGCTTGTCACACAATTCACAATCGCCGTATATAGTATCCTTGAATCGCGCAAGTGCATCCTCTATCTGATGCAACTCCCGACTCTCTACCTCGACCAACTGACTGCTAATCTCATCTTGGGCAGTATCCATCGCCGCATCCATCACATCTCCACCCTCTTGATTCAAGGACTGCAACATGCTGATGTCCCCATCAAGCGCCCTACGCAGAGCCTCGCGACGCAACAACAAAACCTCCTTGAGTTTCGCCAACGCTTCTTTCCTCGTTGTCATCGAGCAACCTTTCTAGCCCGAAAGCTACTGGCTCAAATGTTTCTTCTTGAACGCACAAAAAATGCCAATAAATCGGCCTGTTTCAAGCCGAGCTACCCCATGTCGGTCGCCCCAAGTTTTGCAGATTGTACGCATCTCCCGGAAAAATGTTCATGTAAACAACGCTGATTTCCTAACGCTCGTCAAGTGCTCATTCGCAACTTGCAACCACAAACCCTTGCCCACAAACAACTTGCGACATTCTGCCACGCCGCGAAACAACCGCAGAATCCGCCGGAGTTTCTTTAGAAATTATTCCGATTTTTAAGGTTGCATCGATCAACCCAGTTACGCCGATAGAACACCCGGTGCGCTGACTACTCCCATTGACGCTGCTTGTCCCTCCCGACAACATCCGTTCGGTCCAGCAAGCCTTGCCGCAGGTTTTCCATTGGTCCCTCACTTTACGGTCGTATCCCATGCCGAAGTGCCCCTCGATTCTTTTTCGAGCCCTCGTCGCTTGGCCACTTGGCCTATTTCCAGCCACCTCGGCTCTGGCTCAATCCAATGACAAGCCCCCATCCGCTCATACGCCCCCAAACTCCCTCAGAAGTACAATCGCGTCAGAACAACTATCCACGCGACGCACGCGGTTAGCTCCCGCAAGCACCAGCTCTTGGACTCGTGCAATCCTCGTCGCAGATTATCAACACGAATCCCTAGTCCCTGTTATGGGTCTGGGAGTTGCTACTCAACTCCCCCTTAACTGGTCACAATGCCTCACTGGACAAGTCCTTACTCAAACGCTCTCCGCCTCGGAAAATCTCACACTCCCACAAGATAGTCCGTCACTCGTTATCTCTGACCCTGATCCCTCAACCTCCTCTCCAGATGAACCAGAGAGATTCACATCCGTCGATAAGTTCGTTGCTCCAACAATCGGAACTCAGTTCGAGCCACAGACGCCCATCCCATTAAACGATCAAACCGAATCGCAAAACCACATCGACGCTACGCTACAAAACGATGGTGCATCTTCCGAACGCATACCCAAAAAACGTACACTCAAAAGTCCCGATCAGGACATGGATGAGTACCTATCGCAAGAAAACGCGCCTGCGATATCCCCGCAAACCGACCATACGCACCAAGGCGTCGACGCCGAACACGCGCGGAAACCTGAACTCTACGGCGAAATCGACGGTACCGTGGAAACACCATCCCTGACATTACGCCGCGAATTCTATGGATCGCCCGCCCAATGGGAGCGATTAGAACGTGTTCGAGGCTGCCTAAAGCACTACCTCGATCACCCCGAAACAACCGCCGAGCGCTCTCCCTGGGCTGTCATGCACGCCCTGCTCGCCTTCGGTAGCGATTACGAAATGATCGGACCAAAAGGACGCGTTAACGCCATCGGATGGATGTGCCATAACGGCCTATGCAAAACACAACGTATTTTTACCCCACGCGGAAACGGCTTCGTTCCTAATGTCGGCGGAGGAGTCCAAGGTCACCAAGGACAATTTCTCGCTATCTTGGCACAATGCCAAGTACCTCCCGATTACCCTATCCAAATCGGTGATCGGAAATTCACCGTCCAAGACCTAGTCTATTATGAAATGGCTACATGCCGTGAACGAAGTGAACTAACCTTCAAACTCATTGGTCTTTCCTATTACGTGGACTCCAACAAGCAATGGCGATCCAATGACGGAAAAGTCTGGAGCGTCCAAAAACTCATCCAAGAAGAACTCGCACAACCTATCGTCGGTGCCGCTTGCGGTGGAACACACCGACTCATGGGATACACTTTCGCAATCAAACAACGCGTGCTGCAAGGCCAACCCCTCGAAGGCCAATACCTACGCGCAGCAAAATTCGTCAATGAATTCATCGACTATACATGGAAACTCCAAAACCCAGACGGAAGCTTTAGCACAAACTGGTACGAGAGCCGTGGAAACGAACCAAAAGACGAACGCAAAGTACAAACCACCGGACACATGCTCGAGTGGTTGATGTTCACCATCGGTGACGAACAACTGCAATCAGAACGAGTGGAAAAAGCTATCGACTTCCTGCTTAAACACATCGGCGATAACAAAACTCACCGCTGGCCCATCGGTCCACGCGGACACGCCACGAGAGCTCTCGCTCTGTATGAAAAACGTCTCAGCGAAATACATGCAACCGATAAACACGAATCTAATCCCTCCGCTGATATTACTCTTGCCACACCCAAGCCATCAAACTCCATCCCGTCTTCCATCAACTCTACTACACCTCCAATCAACCCAAATCGCTCTGCACCTCCCATTGCAAACTCAGTGAATCAGCGTCCCTCGCAACTGCCAGCGACTCCACCTAAATCGAAAATTAGCAACAACAATCAACGCGTAATCCGTCGCCGTTAATACTTGCCACTCCTCTATACGCATCCATCCTCCCGCCTAGACTTTTCTGTAGCCGCACCGAAAATAACCATGCAAATTTCCCCCCAGTGGACCTAACGTGTCACACCCCAGAGTGAAAATCAACCGCATTCGCCCATGATGCCTTTGCCCAAAGATTTTGAATGCGGAGCTGATGCAATGACCGAAAACGAACTTCCTACACTCTTTGACGAGATCGAAGACGAGTCAAGCGACTCAGTTGAATCGCTGTGTAGCGATTACTTTATCGAACTAACCGCACCCGAACAAATTGCATTCCTGCAACTCTCCCTAGTCGAAGGCATCGGCATCCGAATGATGTCAAGGCTTCTTCAACGATTCGGTACCCCCTCGAATGTTCTACGTGCGACCCTCCGCGAACTAGAAAATGTTTGCCGAATAGGTCCAAAACTCGCCAGCAACATCCGAAACCCAGACATGCCCCGACGAACTGAAGAAGTCCTCCAGATCTGCGAAACCCAAAATATCGAGATCCTGTATCCCTTCGATCGCCGAATCCCAAGCCTCTTGATGGAGATCCCCGATCCCCCCGTCTTGCTCTACATGCAAGGTGCATTTACTCCGGAAGACAGCCTCAGTATCGGACTCGTCGGCACCCGCCATGCTACAGCTTACGGACGCTACATGGCGGAACGACTCACCAAAGGGCTTTGCAACTACGGATGCACAATTGTCAGTGGACTTGCTCGCGGTATTGACGGGGTTTGCCATCGTAAAGCAATCGATGCCGGTGGACGCACCATCGCGGTACTCGGCTCTAGTCTCACCGAGATCTACCCTCCAGAGCATAAAGATCTCGCCAATCGCATCATTGATCACGGAGTACTTTTGAGCGAAACTCCACCAAAAGCAAAACCCAAACCCGGTGTCTTTCCGCAACGCAATCGCATCATCAGTGGACTGAGTCTCGGCATTGTGGTCATCGAAGCCGCCGAACGCTCGGGATCGCTCATTACCGCCCGCCACGCGGGCGAACAAGGTCGTGATGTTTTCGCCGTACCAGGACAAGCCAGTGCGCCGACATCCCGAGGAAGCAATCGTCTCATCCGAGATGGAGCTCTGCTCGTCCAAGACGCCGAAGACATCATGGAACACCTTGGTCCCCTCACGAAGACAGTCAAGCTCTCCAGCGGGGATAACATCCAGCAACCCAATGAACTAACCCTTAACGAAGTCGAACGCCAAGTCCTCCAAGCAATCGAAGGACACGCAAGCGACATCGATCAAATCGTCATGCAATCAGGGTTACCTGTATCCAGGGTTCTTAGCACCCTTAGCGTCCTAGAAATTCAGGGAGTAATCCTTCGCACCGGTGGACGCACCTATGCTCGCAAATACCCCCTACCTGGGCGATAACGCACCTCTCTTTAAGATATCAAGCGAGTAGACAGCATTCGGAACAACCTCGCATTCAGCCCAACAACCCACACAACGATCCACCCACTCCCTCTGCTTCCTTATAGCATCCGATTCCCACAATTCGCGAAAGCTACTCCTCCTCAAACTTCCCACAATATTACTATTGAACTGACAAGTCGGTATGTCACCATTAGGGAAAATCCTAAGGTGAGACCGCAAAGCCACACATCTTGGGTTAAGAATATCTGAACTGGACTCCGAAGCGTTCAGTCGTTGCTCAATCCCTTTCAAGTAATATTCTTTTATCCTCCTCGCCCACCAAGGATCCGAGCGTAAATCTCTACGTATTCTCTGAAAGAACACACCAAGCGATTCCTTCGAAAAACTACCAATGGTCGTAAATTGACCTATTTGAGTGGGCGCCATGTCTTTCTGTCGCTCTACTGCATAGGTCGCACTCACATCATAGGCCATGACAACTTGATGCCTAACCCGTAGAGACTTCAACATAGTATGCAATTCCTCATACTGTTCAATTCCGTCTGATTCAACTACAGTTTGATTAACAACAAGATCTAAGTTCAATTTGCGGCGAAGGGGCGCCAAAGTTTCCAGCGTGCTCAATGCGCAACGATATGCATTCGAATTTCCTCGAATGTGATTGTGCTTGTCGGCAAGTCCATCGACGCTAACCATGATCTGCAACGGTGTCCCCCGGGGCCGCATTTCGCATAAATGAACAATTCGATCAGTGAGAAATCCATTCGTCGTTATATGTATCCCCAAAGGACGTAGATGACGAACCGCTAAATCAACGATTTCAAGCATATCAGTACGGACAAAAGGTTCCCCGCCTGTAAATCGAACTGCATCTAAAATCGGAAGTTGCTTAAAAATTGATTCAATCTCCCACAACTCAAGATCATTATGTCCCTTCAATTTCCATGAATCACACATTATACATTTCGCATTACATCGAAATGTTACCGTATAGGTAAGTAGCCTCGGAGCAACCGAAAGCCCTTTTCGGATCCGCCAACTATCCCTAATCAACCGTGGAATACCACAAAGTACTCGTGTAATCATTATGCAACACTCCTAGAAGGGACTGTCAACTCCGAGTGATCCGTATCACCATGAGAAAGGTACCGCTCAATAAGATCAATGGACTTTGCATTGCCCACGCCGTCAAAGGCTCTCAGATTCTTCCGCATCAAAGGTAAACTGATCAGGAACTGATGCATCATATGTAGCGTCAGCTTCTCGAACTCAGTCCCCCAACCGAAGCCTGAATTCCCCACTAACCAAGCGTTTACTTGCTGCTCAAAATTCCCTTTCTCTGGGATGGCAAGTACTGGCTTACCCAAAAAAAAGGCCTCCCCTACCAACTGATTACCTGCAGTTGTAATCAGCGCTTCACAACGAGCCAAGTGTTGCATAAACGCTTCGTTTTGAATGCCAAGGTACTCGAAGTTATTATGACTTGGAGGAATGCATTTCCCGAAAACTAGAACCTGTCGATCAACTTGTGCTAGGACATCCCAAAACGCCCTTGGGGCATGATGGCGTATGTAGACTACGAGCCCTCCATCTTGGCTTACCGAAGATTTCAGCTGTTGAATCGCCTTGCGGACTAAAATTCCGATGCGTTCAACTCCTTCACATCCTCGCCTTGACGGCAAATGTGCGAAGGAGCTGACAATCTCTTCTCCTTGACCTCGATAAAATAGCGACACGGAATTGCGCAAGAATCGGCTTCTGCATCGCAAACCCCAAGGAAGACACGAGAAGTCGCTAATACTAAGGAAATGCTGATGATCGAGGCTGATCCAAGGAATCCCACAGCGAACCGCAGCTCGTGGGAGCAATGGCTCAAAGTCAGTAATGGCTAAATCAGGATGCTCTTCGACGAGTAACTCAACCACCCTTTCCACATACCTACTAAGATTCCATAGAAATGGAACGGCAGAAGCAAGACTACGAATGTAATCCAACTTTTCTCGGTGGTAGCGAAATCTCAATCCCGGTAGCTCTTCAACCCTAACAAGCGGATGAGATCGATAAGCGTCAGACAAGTGTTCATAGGCATCTCCAGAGGCAAGCAAAAGAAACCGATGGCTCGGTATCATCATCTCTACTATCGAGTGTACTCGCGTCGCATGCCCTCGACCCTCCCCATTTACACTATACGCAATGGTTCCCATGACGATTCCTTTCTAATCTTTGATCTAAATTGCAATCACCCTTCGTCGGTTATTGCGTTCAGCAATCGGATCCCTTCTTGCCCATCAGCTAACTCCCCAACAAAACTGCGATACTCTAGCCAATCTCCACAATTGAAGTATTCAGTCTCGAAAAAGCTACATTGTTCTGGAAGGTGGATGTGTCCACAAATAACTCCATCGCACCCATACTCCCTTGCTAGATTGCACATGAGTTGCTTGAATTCTGAAATGTGCCGCCTCATCAACGCGTCTTCGTTTTTGAACTTTCTCATCCACCGCGAAAAGTTCAATTCAGGAAAGCGATTTTGAAACCACAAATATGCAGGGTAGGAATATTCTGCAAACGCCTCTTTCCAACTAGGACCTTTATGAAACAGATGATCATATAGGTCCCCGTGAATAACAAGATACTTCTGCCCGTTCCGACTCCAATGAAAAGCATACGGACGGCGATCAACTTGCGGGAATTTGGATGTAAGCCAGTTCGCCTCCAGTCCTGCACCGATAATGTTTGGATCATGATTCCCGGAGATTAAAGTCACATGCGCACCATTCTGTATCAACCCATTGATTGCTACAGCAAACTTCTCCATCTCGTTCCCAATCCATCCTGACCTTCGATAGAGCCATTCGAAGACGTCTCCAACTAAATACAATTTCCGCGTCTGCAAGGTTTGCAAAAAACCAATGACCGGCTCCTCGGATACCCTTCCCCATCCGAGGTGCAGGTCACTTATGAAGACTGCTTCGAACCTATTCCCAGTACATTGACTCATTGAATCTCCTCCTTGATTTCAGCAATGTCAGTAGTCCACCTTCAACTCAATAGCCTGGTCGCCGCCTGGTGGAATAGTCACCTTGAACTTAGGGTCCTTTGGATTTCCGTACTTTCCAGCTAGCCTGTCAGTTACGCCACTTGATGTTTCCGACGACAGCGAGAACTCTTTTGATGCAGACGCCGGCCCCATCCATACGACGGTGACACCATACTCACCCGGCTCCGCGCCATCATCCTGCGTGTGAGTTCGTAATACAAAACTACCGGACGCATCGACAGTTGCCACCGGCTTGGGATCATTCACCCTTCCCTTTTCCAAAGGATGAAAGACGATAAGTGCTCCCTCACAAGCCTCTCCCTTGGATGTCTTCAGCACTCCGCGTGAAGCCACAGCCTTCGCCGCATTGTTCGGGCAACCAACAATTGCGGCCATCAAAAATGGCAGAAGTACCAAAAATCCTAGTGACTGTCGCTTTGGCATCTATACCTCGAAAGAATTCTATTGCATCACGGCAATCGAATCGCGCGATCCAAAATCGCATTAGATTCGTTGCGTCCCACACTATCACATTGCAATCAAGAACAGCTTGGCCTTAGTCCTCGGACGCCGATGGAGAAAGTTCCGCTGCCGTCAAACCGGAGCCTCTGGCCGTAAGTAATGCTGCATACACTTGAGGAGAAATGTTGGCACTTGTGAACTGTACGCTTCCATCTGCCATCGCATGCATCGCACCACTACCGTGGAAAGAGTAAGTCTCATTGTCGTTGTGGCAATTGATCACACAGTTCCCCGGAGATGTCCGAGTCCCACTGATCGCGCCATCCAATCCATAATCATTCTCATGATGCCCCCAACCACCATCGTTGAGTTTGGGAGTCTGCACCAGACGACCTTGAATCCATAAATCTGGACGTCCTGCATCTTCACACATGAGAATAGTACGGCTCGTCCCATCCAAAATATCCGCAATTCGGCTCGGTTTTCTGGAGGCTTGCCCAAGCAAGAGCTGTGCCCCTGACCCTTTAATTTCAGGAGATAACGCGCTGAAGAGATCGTTTTGGGTCGTTCCGGAAGGATACCCAAAGAAGGTAATGCTGCCAGGATTTATGGAACTGCACGTGGCATAGTCTGTTACACCAAGGTTCTGAAAAGGTAGTGTTACACCAAAAGTGAATGTTCCCGAAACCGTACGCGAAGCCCCCCCAGGGCTCGATGGACAAAGAAATCCTGGTATCGGATTGCGTAAAACAGCCTGGTTATCCGGCGTTCCAGGAATCAAAGTCGGAGAGGAGAACCAAGGAAATTTCATGTTGTATTGCTGATACAAACTCCCCTGCTCCATATAGGGCAAGAGAAATACAGACCAACAATGCACGATCCCAGGATATGGCGATCCAGGTTGCCCAGGCCCGCCTGGCGGCAACCCTAACTCAACATATAGACTTGGAGGAAGCCGCTGAAATGCACTCTCGTGATTCAACGAAGCCAGTCCAATCTGCTTCATGTTATTACTGCACGACATCCTTCGCGCTGCCTCTCTCGCCGCTTGAACAGCAGGCAACAATAAACCCACTAGTATTCCGATAATTGCTATAACTACCAACAACTCGACCAGAGTGAACGCTCGTCGATCCCGCCCGATATTGCTGAGCATAAATTTCTCCCCGTTCCATTCCAAATCAGACATTCCACCGCATCTGTAGAATACAGACGAAGAATGAGTTATTCATGAAGCAAGGAAGCGACAAAACGTGAAGATATCATTCGGATTTCTTCACGTTCACTCCAAATAACTCGACACACTCTCAACAGTGCCACGACTATCACGATCAACTCGGCCAATTACTCGATGACCAAACGAACTCGCAAATTGATTAATTTGAATCAACCGGTCGCTGCGACCACAACGAAGCCAAGATAGATCCCGTCACATTCATCACCGGCGCGAACAACGCTGGCGCAATCGCAGCCGAAGGATTTTTCAAGACATCGGTCGCCAAGTTAGCCGCCATACCACCATTCTGCAATCCAACCTCAATGGCGATCGTCCGCGAGTCCTGTTCATTCATCCCCACCAACCGACTTCCCCAATAACCCAACAAATATCCAAATAGATTATGTAGCGTTACCCCTAACAATAAAACTAACCCTACCTTGGCAATCTGCCCCTGACTCTTCGCACATATCAACCCACAGATCAAACAAATCGCCACCATCGAAACAATCGCCAACCACTTCTCAGCCTTCGCCGTGTCAACCTTCGATCGTTTCATCAAACTATTCGCCACCAATCCGAACAAGACAGGCACAACCACTGTCGCCAAAATACTCCAAAACATACCGACATAGTCCACGTCAATACTCTGCCTCGCATACAAGTAAACCATCAATGGAGTCATCACGGGAGCTAACAAAGTCGATACCGCAGTCATCGTTACCGATAATGCAACATTACCTTTCGCTAAGTAGGTGATTACATTCGAAGAAATCCCACCAGGACTCGCCCCCAAAAGTACCATCCCCAGCATCAATTCCGCAGGCAATCCCAACACTCTTGATACACCCCAACCCAAAAAAGGCATCACGGTAAATTGCAACACAGCCCCCACTAAAATTCCCTTCGGCATCTTCAAAATTCGGACAAAGTCCTCCGCCGTTAAAGTTGCACCCATGCCAAACATCGCAACCTGTAACAACACTGTCAAAGTCCTGGAATAGTCGAGGGGCAAGTTGTTCAAATACAGACTCGGCTGAATCAATCCAGCCAAGACAGCCACAACAACCCAACTTGCAAAACCGTAAGCCCTCGTTTTGGGATGCCAAGCCACCGCAATCGCTAAGCCCAAGAGCACGACTAAACTAACCGATGACATATCCATCACCAAACCCAACCCTTCAAATCAACATGGAACCAGCAGGATCACTTCACACCCCGCTCGACTTGAAAAGACAACCCTAACCTATGGGTTCCGGCCGAAACTGATTTAACCCGATTGCCCCGTCTGCCGCTGATAAATCGCATGAATCATCGCCTCGGAATCTTTGAACTTCTTTCCACCCGCTACCGCTTGCTCAATCAATCGACGCGCGTCGGACTCATTATGCCCCAGGACCAACAAAGCCTGATAAGTCTCCTCAACCACTCCCGGCTTCTGTGTATCGGCCACAGTCGGCTCTTCGCGCCGAACCAATAAGGCAAAACGTGGCATCTTCCGCCGCAACGTCGCAATGATCTTTTCTGCCGTCGCCGGACCAACCCCAGGTAAACTCGATAAACCCTTCGCATCCTGCTGCTCAATCAGCACCGCCGTATCCTGCACCGGACGAGTCATCGCACGCAATGCTTTCTTGACCCCAACACCATCAACCGAACAGAACAACTCAAAAAAATCCCTCTCCGCTGTTGTCAAAAAACCAACTAGCTTCGGCGTCAATCTACTCCCCTGCGCTGCATTACCCTCTATGTAGTGAATCGTGTGCAACGATATCACCTGCCCTACCAACCCCTGCAACTGCCGACGAGTAAACTCGGGTATCGATATCTCATACTCAAAAGGCGGGTTCGCTAAAGTCACGTTATCGTCACCAAGCGCCAACAATTGTCCTGATATCTTTGTGATCAAAATACAACCCTAACCCATCTAATCGTGTAATTGTGAATGAATTTGTTTCGAAAAGTGATGGCAAAGCGCAATCGCCAAAGCATCCGCAACGTCCGGAGGATCCGGTGCCTCAGATAACCCTAATTGCAACTGAACCGCACGCTGCATCTGACTCTTCGGTGCACGTCCGTTACCCGTCAACATCCGCTTGACCTTCGTCGCTTCATACGAAAAAACCTCTATACCAGCCACCTCCGCTGCTAAACACAATACTCCCCGCGCATGCCCCATCAGAATCGCGGTTCGTGGCCGCTCATAATGCGAATACAACTGCTCGATCGCTATCGCACTTACCTGAAACGATCCCAATACATCCTCAATCCCCTCATGCAACTCCTTCAGTCGTTCCGGCAAACTCCGATCTCGACGCATCTTTAATATCCCTGCCTCAACCAAATCCGGCTTCCCTGCTACCAAACGAATCACCCCATAGCCCGTTATCGCCAACCCAGGATCTAAACCCAGTATCAATCCCTTCTCCTTCATCACTCTCCTCCCCTAGTTAATCCGCCGACCACTTTCCCTTCTCCTCCACCACTATCAACCCTACCACCATCTACCACCCCAACGCCTAAAGCCCCACTGTCTCTACCCACTTCCGACTTTAAACAAACAGCTTGAGTTCCATTGCGGATAATCATAAAAGCTCCCGCAATCGCAAACGTATTCCAGGTCGTACCATCGAGCACCTCTCGCTCAGCAACCAGCTTGCCGGTTTCTTTGTCCGCTAACACTATCCTTCCATCCTCCGACAAAATCACCAATGCTCCATTGACAAGCAACATCTGCCCCTGACCATAACGCCCCCCACGCCACACGCGATCCCCCTTCGCTGCGTCCACACACTCCAAAATACCATCGCTCAAAGCATACAACCTACCATGATCGTAAATCGCACTGGTTAGCTTAGTCTTCAACACCCTCGCATTGACCCATACATCCTCAACCCTCCACCCCATCTCCCCCCTGCTCTTCTCTTCCTCAACGCTTGAGTTCCCCCTACGAACTAGAACCACCTTCGCCCCCTGTGCAGCCCCCTTTCCAAACAACAACATGTCTTCCCCAACCTGCACTGGTTGCGATGCACAAGCATCCGCGTCTGACTTGCTATGCCAAAGCGATTCCCACAGCTCACTTCCATCCGCCAAAGAATGACCTGTCACAACCCCCTCATTGACACTGACAATCTGCTCTATCCCATCTAACCGCATCAACATCGGCGAAGCATACGAAACTTGGCGGTTTCCGTTCCTCCATAAAATACTTCCGTCCTCAAGCGAACATGCCATGAGCGTAATCCGCCTAGCCCCGTCCTTACCACCACCCACCGGAACGATCACTCGGTCACCTACTACGAGAGGTGAAGCACTCCGCCCCCAAAACACCCCTTTTTCAAACTCTTCTTGACTTAGGCTAACCAACTCTAATAACGACCGCTCCCAACGTACCTCCCCAGTCTCTAGTCCTAAACAGATCAATCGCCCAGTTGCCGTTAATGCAACAGCAAACCACTCACCTCCTCGCTCCACCAATGTCGGTGTTGATCGCGGCCCTAACCCTCCCAAAGGATTGTAGTGCCTACCAGGACGTCTAACCTGCCACCGCATCTCTCCGTCCTCAATACGTAAGGCAGTGACAGCTTCCTCATCCCCGAGTTGTTCCAAAGTTACCGCAAGCCCTCGCGCAACACTGAAACCTGACCAACCCGCTCCAATGTCACGCCGCCATACCTCACTCGGCATCGCTTGTTTCCAATCCACCGAAAACGAAGCATCAACGACTTTTCCGACCCGGTCGTTCCCCAAATACTGCGTGAAGCGCAACCCCTTGATCACTTCGTCTACCGGCCCCGAATCCGAGACGTCCGGCCTCTGAGGCCTTACCACCCGCGCCCGTCTAAATGCCTCACGTAATCGAAACTGTGGCAAGACCTCCCCACTGACTCCGGTGTACTCATAGAAAAGGTTAAATATCCCAGTAGCAATCAACGGAAGAACGCTAATGGCTACCTTACTTCGACGCGTGAAAAAGGAACTTCGCCATACTCCGATCAACGCCAGAATACCAGCAAGTCCAACCAATCCAATCGCAGCAAAGTTAGCGATTTGATGATCGGTCTCCGCTAACCAGTTCCAACCGATAAACGCCAAAGCAATGCAAACCAACACAGCAATCCATATCCGTCTTATACGTATCTTCTCCTTCGAATTCACTGTGTTATGTGCGAGGGCTTTATCGGAATCGATTACCATGGAAAACGAAATCTAAAGATGTTCTTAGTGACGAAAGTGATTCGGCGGCGTAAAGATAACATATCCTTACACCGCCGATGAATTGTCTTGCTAGACACAGAATCCGAGATCTGCAACAAGCACTACTTTGTTACCAACTTATTCTCGGATTGAAGAGCCTTGACATAATCGATAGCGACATTAAGCAATTCCTCGTTGTAGAAATCACTCAAGAAAATCTTATCACGCTCCGCCTTGCCATCGAGTTGCTTCTCCTCTTCCTTCTCCATGCTCGTCTCCTTGCGACGCGCCATGAAATCGGTCTCTTTCAAAGGCACCTTGGTTTCAGCCTTCTGCTTACGGTACGCTTCGATGCGCCCCAACAATTTGCTGAAATCATCATTCTGCCCGATTCGCTCCGTCGACTTCTGCTGCAACCCTGCCTTCAAAGCACTATCTACCATCGAATAGTGCTTGTGCGGCTGTGCCTTCACGCTGTCCATCGGTAACGGATACTCTAAATCGCTCTCCGAAATATCCATCTCTGCTGTCATCGATGGCAAGACTACGTCGGAGGAAACACCCTCAAGCTGCGTAGAACGACCGTCAGGCAAATAGAACTGCTGAATCGTTAACTTCAAAGCACCTTGTGGTTTCGAAGCACCAAGCCCGAAGGTGGTCGGCGCCAAATCCAACAGTGTCTGCACCGTCCCCTTGCCGTGAGTCTTGGGATCTCCAACAATCAACCCACGCTCGTAATCCTGAATCGCACCTGCGAAAATCTCACTAGCACTTGCACTCAACTGACTGATCTTGACCACCAATGGCCCCTTCCAAGTGATGCTGCGATTCTCGTCGAGCATCGGTGTGACCCGACCATTTGGATCCTTCACCTGAACCACCGGCCCGTAGTCAATAAACAATCCAGTCGCCTGTATCGCTTCAGGTAACGAGCCACCGCCATTGCGACCCAAGTCCAACACTACAACGTCTACCTTCGATTCGTTGAACTTGTTCAAAATGACTTCCAGATCCTTCGAAGTCCGACGATAGTCTTCCTTCTTGGATCGCGCTCCCTCCATGTCGAGATAGAAACTGGGCAACTTGATGAATCCTACTCGATAAGGAGTCCCGTCGGGCTTTTGACCCCGCTCCAATATCTCGCTCTGCGCTGCACTATCCTCTAACTTGATCACCGCGCGCGTAATCTCATAAATTTGACGCTCACCACCCGCCTTCGGTTTCACATGCAACTTGACCTTGGTTCCCGCCTCCCCACGAATCATCGAGACGACATCATCGATCTTCATGTCTTGGGTTTCTACCGCCGGCGACCCGTCCTCTTGCTGCACAGCAACAATGTCGTCTCCAACTTTCAATCTTCCATCCTTGTCCGCCGCTCCACCAGGAACAATCTGCTCGACAATCGTTGAACCATCATCGGCTCGCAACGTCGCACCAATCCCCTTGAGCTTCAAGGAAATGTGCATATCAAAATTGTCCTTCTCACGCGGAGCCATATAGCTCGTGTGCGGATCCAAAGCACTGGTTAGCGATGTCAGATACATCTCTAAAAGCTCGTAAACATCCGTTTGCGAACGAATCTTGTAATATGTTCGGTACCGCTTGTGCAACTTCTCCCGCGTCTCTTCATCCTTGTCACCGTCCGCTCGCGCTGCCAAGAAATTCAACTTAATCGTCTTGCGCCACCGATCCTTCAACTCATCCAAGTCCTTGGCATACACCATGTTCTTTGCATCGCTCTCGATATACTCCTCTACGTTGTAGTCGTGGGGAGCATCAATCAACTCGTGCACCATCGGCATCACTTCATTGAGCCGTTGCAAGTATCGCTTAAATACTGTGTAAGCAAACGAAATGTTGTTCTTGAGCAACATGTCGTCGAGCTTCATCTCCTGCTCGCGAAATTCATCAACGTCCGCAGCTAACAAATAAGACTTGAGCGGATCGACTTGCTTTAGGAAAAGCTCAAAGCCCCTCTTGGAGACCTGATCGTCAATCTTGCTCTGCGAGATGTGCCCCTCCTCAACCAAGTTACGGACCGTTCGTATGATCATCCGGTTATCGGCTGGCTGCTCATTGACGTTGGCTACCCGAGGCAACTCCTCCCCATACAACGCCGGCACGCTCCAAGTAAAACAGCTTCCCAAAGAAGCCAGGAGCAGAGTTCGAACCATCTTCGGTTGCACACGCGAAGTTCGCATTTTGTTTTTTCACTTTCAGGACAAGAAACCAATGGACCGGGAACACCCATTTTTCTGGAAATCCAAGGCGTAGACACGCTGCGTCTAGTCGCCCCAGATAGGTATGCCCCTGAAAATAGTAGGGGATTCCCTAATGCCAATCAACATGGATCGGCGTTCCCGTCACGGGATATCCCTCCTAATCTCAGATTTCCCGCACTACTGAAAAACCGTGAACTACCCTCCAAGCTTCACCAATCCCTCTTCACAAACTGTCTTTCCTGCATTTTCTCATGCCTCGCGTCCACCTCTGCCCCCCGGCTCTGATCGCAGAATCCTAGTGATCACCCAAGCTTTTACAAGGAATTCGATACAAACTGCCATTCCGACTTTTCACAAACAACCAATCTTCCTTCGGTGACAACTTCACCTTCTCAATACCTCGATCTGAATTAAACAAGGCAAATTCTGATGTCATTTGTCTTAACGTTGTGTCGTAGGTTCGCAAGACTCCGTCCAGGCCAACGGCCACCAGCGTTTGCCCGTCTTGAGACCAGTCGATATCCAAAGCCTCTGGACCCGCAACCTGCAGACTCCACTCTAGCCCTCCATCCGACACTCGATAACAACGCAGTAAATTGATATTCAAGGAAGTCACGATGTACTTGCTGTCGGGAGAAAATGCACAAGCGAGCTCGCGGTTATCGAGCTCGAGTTCAATACGGATCATTTTCCCTGTGTCGACATCGACCCAATGAAGCGTATTTTCAATCACAAAAGCAATGAATCGACCACAATCTGAAACTGGTCGAACGAAACACTTCTCCCCAGAAACACCGATCTTCCATTCCACTTCCTCCGTCTGAGCATTCCAACAAACCAACGAGGAGTCTTCGCTACTTTCACCCGACCGGTAGAACAGCACAAGCCGCTCCCGACTCACCACACCCAATAATTGCCATAAAGAGTCAATCACGGGCATACTTGTTAAAGGCTCAGCGACCATATCTCGAGTATTTAACCGAAAAAACTTCTGGGAACGCCTCGACTCTGCTTCTCTCGGAGTCCGCCATCCATAAACAACGTCCGGATGACCGGGGGTCGGATAAATCACCGCTGCAATTTCGCGATCGAAGTTCTCCACACTTACAGGTCGACTGTCAGTATCGCTCAAATTTAGTACAAGAGCCCCCCCGCCAGCTCCGTTAACCATCACTCGATCGCCGTTGAATACGATGAAGTTATCAACACTGGCCTGTTGCACCAATCCCGCTCCGGAATACCTTAGTTCCAGCGAGCGGACTGTTCGATCCTCACTTAACGTCTTTATGCTTGTTTCATCCGCTCCCCAGAAAACCCCACTAATCCTCTTTCGATGTGGTCCCCAGCTACGCAAACTAAATTGCTCGCCCAATTTCCCCGCCTCCTTCCACTCCGAAAACCGTTCGGAAAAATGCAATTCAATCCCCTTCTCCTTGAACTGCACAAACGTTGGAAACTCGACCCATTCAGGATGAAATTCACCATTCTCATCAAGCCATTCCCGTACATAGTTTTCGTTGTATTGCAACTTCGGTAACGAATAATCATTCAACTCCAATTCAACGCGATCTAACTCCCCTGATACAGACTCCCGGGTCGCTCCCTGTGTTGCCTTCGTGACATAATCCCACAAACTTGCATACTCTTGCCCGGCTCGCAAAAAAACCGATGGGTGTGCCTCCAAATAAAACCGCCTAAAATTAATCGTCGAAGTCATTGGCCAATGCTCTTGCAATTGAAGCAAATGCAGATTTCCCAATGTATCCCCAATCGCTAGTCTTTTCTCATCGCTAGAAAACGCTAACGATGTTACTCCACTCCGAAATTTGATGCGTTCGACCGGCTTGTAGACACCCGCTATTCGACGCAGCAACACCAAGAACCCGTTGTCCAGTCCCACCCCAAGCATATCCCCACTGTGCGAAAATAACACAACGGAACAGCGATTCACATGCGTCACCCGCGACATCGTTAACACAAGTGACTGTACCTGTTGGTCTAATCCATCAAGCGAGCCAATCCGCACAATCCCATCAGCAGCCCCATAGACCAACTGCCCTTGAGGCCCAATATCCATACATTCTAAATCGATCTCCGACGACGGTAATTTGTGGACCAGTTCGTAATTCGGAACCGACCAAACAAAAAGCCCCGGCTCATTCCCCGCCGTACAAAAAAACTGTCCGTTCGCAGACCACTTGCACTGAAACACGTGCTCCGAACTTACTCGCAAAGTACGTTGCAATTGCCCTGTCTCTACATCCCAAAACTTGACGCTCCCATCATCGCCCGCACTCGCTACCGTGCGGTGGTCAGGACTTAAAGCTAAACCATTGATGTCTTTCTGACCCGCAACGATTTCCAAGCGTCTCATGCCAGGAGTTTCTGCGTCCATAAATACAATATTCGATCGATTGTCCGCTACCACCAATTCGCGCCGCTCGGGAATAGACAAGCCAAAATAGATCTTTCCATCCGTCTCTCCTAATAGCTCGGACTGATTCGGTTGCAATGAATTGAGCAATCTCCAGTCCAATCGCTGTACCCGATCGGAACCAACCGCAGTCGGAACCCAAGAATCCTTGGAAGACTTGACCAATGAATCCTTAACGATTTGAACACTCCCCTGCCGTAAGCCTAAACTCCCTGCCAATATGTACGCCCCTACCCTGCTCTGCGTAGCAACCCGCTCCGAATCTCTCGCTCGTAACCAGTGAAAAATAGAAAATAGCAACCCTATCACCAAACTCGAAATCACCAAAAATCCAGCTCCTAACGCAATCCGATTGCGGCGAACGAACTTGTAGGTTCGCCTCCAAGGGGATTGCATGACCGCCCGAATTGGTAACTCATGCTGATAACAATTCACGTCCTCTATCAACTCACTAACCGACTGATACCGAGAATGCGGTTCGATCTCCATCGCTTTCGAAACAATAGCATCCAAGTCACCTCGCAGTTGGCTTGCCCATACCACTGAACGCTTACTAGGCAATTCCAACGGCTTCGTTTTTACCGTCTTGATAAATTCGTCCACCGACCGGCCTTCACGCGTATCCCAATCGTACGGCTCGCAATCAGTAAGCAACGTGTACAACAAAGCACCAAGCGAATAAACGTCACTACGCGTGTCTACCATATGCGGATCAAGCGATCCTTGCTCAGGACTCATAAAAGGCGGTGTTCCAGGTGACCTCCCACCCTCCGTGAGAATTTCACCCCCAAGCACTCGCTCACCCAGCGTACGAATCGACTCCTCCGAATAAGTATCTGACCACTGAGCCTTCGCAATACCAAAGTCGATCACTTTGATACTTGCAACTTGATTCACTTGGGTAACTAAAACATTACTTGGCTTGATGTCACGATGAATAATCCCCTTTTGATGCGCATGCTCGATCGCCCAACAACACTGGATGAATAACTCAAGCCTCTCGCGAATCGACAAATTGTACCTTCGGCAATACTCATGGAACTGCAACCCATTCACATACTCCATGGCAATATACGAATAGCCACTATCCACCTTTCCTGCATCGTAGATGTGGGCTATGTTCGGATGCTGTAATCTCGCCAACACCTGTTGCTCACGCTGAAATCGCTTGATCTCAACTTGCTCATCTAAATCCCCATGAAGTACCTTGATAGCAACCAATCGCTTAATCGGCGTATTCTGATGCGCAAGATACACATCCCCCATGCCCCCACTGCCTAACTTTTCCAACAGGACATAAGGCCCAATCTCTTCCCCCCGCAAATCCCTAAGATATTCCCCCAATTGCTCCATGGTAGGAACAAGGTCATCCAACGCCCCCGCAGCACTCCCACTCGACAATAATTTGCGGATCTCTTGCTCAATCTCCGGTGCCGCCGACAGATTCTCTCGAATCCAAGCCTCTCGCTCCTCAAGCGAATCTAGTCCTAGCAACGTTTCTAGGATGACTAAGACCGATCGCTGCGGTGTCGATTGCGGCATACATCTGTTCTCTTATCGTTGCTCTAGCTCTCGAATTTTGTCAATAAGCCACATCTCCGATGCCTCCCACCGACGCTGCACGGTGGCTTCCGATATCCCCAAAGCAGTCGCACACTGCGGAATCGTCATCCGCTGAAAAAACCTATTCTCAACAACCTTCGCATGCTCAGGAAAACTCGGATAAAAAGTCTCCAAGGCTTCTTCTAGCAAAAGGAGCCTTTGCGCCTTCCGCAACTCCCCACCGTTTGCATCCAAAAAATCACTGAACCTTTGTGGATCAAGCCCCGCACCACGTAACGCCTTCTCTCTGGATATCCTTCGTCGCGCGTGATCAATTAAGATCCGCCGCATGGTCACAATAAACAAAGCTTTTGTGCTGCGAAGCTCCTCAAAGTTCTCCTCGATCCGAGGACGCAAACGCACATACGCCTCGTGAAATAAATCAGTAGGTGATAACGTGTGCCTGCGATTCTCACGACGCATCAACGCGTATGCCAATGCCCGCAACTCTGCATACAACCCACCACTCGGAAAACCCATTTTTTCACCCATACTCGCTCAAAAACCCACTCCAGCTTGTGCAGTGGTACTTGCGCAAACCCAAGGCGTCACTTGCTCCGAATTATGGAAAACTACCCATCGCAACGCAAGCTTTCTACTGAGAAAAAGCTGCAGGAAATCGTGGTTCAAAAAGCCTAATACCCCGAAAACAACTTTATCCGATTTTTTTGCAAGATTCTTGATAAGAACCCTATCCTCTAATCGTCTTAGCAACTGATTGGGTTGAGCATCTACCGAAGGATCATACCGACCGCCAATCACCAAAAAACGCCCGCTCTTCAAATTCGCAATACTCTACAACGAAGGCTCCTCGATCCGCATAAAACTCCCTACCGGTAACGGTCCCGAAATCTTCTGCACTCTTTGTGAATGATCCGCCGGCCACTGTATCTCAATGGACCGAATCTCGCTTGCCTTCCCTAATCCTATAGTCTGCTCCAAAGGATTCGCACCAAAACTACTTCCGGATGTTACCTGCCGATACACCACCGGCAACTTGGGATCATCTGTCTCAACCTTAATCCTCGCGCCAATAGCCGGCCGATTCGATCGACCTCCTTGCAGCTTCAAAGTCACCCAAGCATTCTCATTTCCCGGATTCGCGAACAAGATGTTGTGGTACTTATCACCATTGAACGCACCACCCATTTCAATAAACACATCAATTGAACCATTACGATCCCAATCCCCACAAGCCACCCCATGCCCCTTCTGCAAATTACCAGTTCGTGAAGACGCCGTTATATCCACGAACCTCTCTCCACCCAAATTGCGAAACATCCGGTTAGGTATCAATGAACTGAAATTTGGATCTCCAGTCCCAAGATAAAAATCTAACCAACCATCCCCATCAAAGTCCGCAAAGTTCGACCCCATAGTTATGAACACACCGTCCAACCCTACCGCGTCACCAACCTTCACAAAACGCTTTCCACCCTCATTGCGATAAAGAACACTTCTCGGCCGCTCCTCACCACCTGCCTCCCGGTTACCTACCATCCACTGTGCACACAAACCAACATCCCTAGAATAATTCGTGGCAAATATGTCCTGCCACCCATCATTGTTGAAGTCCCAAGCCCAACACGAGAACCCCATCATCGGGCCCTCAATCCCCATCTGACGGGTCACATTCTCAAAAGTTCCATCTCTGCGATTGCGATACAACTGAGCCCCAACTCTCGATAAATGATTGAGAAACAGATCGGGCCATCCGTCGTTCTCGATGTCCACCCAAGTCGCCCCCTTACAGACCATTCCCTCTCCACCCGCTACCCCAGCCTTCACCGCGACATTCTCAAAAGTCCCATCCCCACGGTTGCGATAGAGCTTGTTCTCTTGCTGCTCACTGCAAATAAAAACATCCAACCAACCGTCCCGATCAAAATCAGACCAAGTAGCCGAGATTGAATTCAGAGCGTCTGCCATCCCCGCCTGTTGCGTTACATCGGTAAACGTCATGTCTCCATTGTTCTTCAATAAACTTGGACGCATCGCTAACGTCGGTGTCAACCAAGCACCACGGACGATCAACACGTCTAGATACCCATCATTATTGAAGTCCGTCTGAACACAATTCAATCCACCCAGTTGATTCACTACCCCTGCTTCCTTCGTCACATCTAAAAAACGTTTCCCCTCCTCATTGCGATACACCCCCATGATCTGCGTCGGATCAAAGGAACTTATCACCACATCCAAGTCCCCATCGTTGTCAAAATCATCCATAATCGCACCACCGGCCTGATTGAACCGATCAATTCCGACACTAGGCCCAATATCGCGAAACACCCCAATCCCATGCTCCTGATGCACATAACGATCGATTGGAATTAAATACTCCGCAGGCACTCCTTTCGGATGCTCATCGAGCGTCATATAAGCCACGTTCAACAACCACTTCGCTTCCCCATCCCCAGGAAACTTTGCCAAATACTCTTTGAAGTGCTCAATCGCTAACCGCGATCCCTCAGGATTCCGATGCACCGCCTCCCCCTTGATCGGCAACACGCAAGAACTCTCACCTCGACACTCAATGCAATTCTCATTCTCCCCACGACGCATCGCCGTTATAGCTTGATGATAAATAATCGTGTACAAGAAATCCTTTGCGATGACCGGATTGCGTTCGACTAACTCCCTCGCTTTGACTAGATCCTCATAAGCCCTCTTGGGATTACCTTCATAATTCAAAAAAGTCGAACGCGAATAATGCGTCGAAGCCACCTCGTCCGCACTTAACGCAGAATCTGCTAATAGCCGATCCAGTGACTCAATACTCTCGCGCACTGCTACCCGAAAATGCTGCGCAATCTCTTCCAAAGTTGCACCTGCAGCCCAAGGCTTCACTGCACTCATCACCCATCCATATCCAGACCCGTCCAATACCATGCGCGGCTGATACTCGATCGTATTCGTGCCCAAAATGCCACTACGATCCCCTCCGGTTTGATCCCTCTGCACCGATCCAATGTCATTTGCAACTTTGGAACCAGTCTTCCATCTACCCTCCAATGGAGAAACTTCCTCCCGAGTGCCACAGCCTACGCTCAAGCCAAAGCAAATACCAACTAGCAACCAGCTATACCTTCGATCGAGTTTCGCTTTTCCGCGTCTCATAGACTTGTCCCTATTGCTCGGATCCCCATCTCTGCAGATTCAACATCCGCCAGTTCACTAGTATGCCCAAAACTCATCCGCAACGTTCCCTCACCTGGATCGCTACCAATCGCACGATGTATCGCACCCGCACAATGCAATCCCGATCGACACTCAATTCCAAACGCACTATCCAAGAGCATCGCCATCTCGTGACTACTCATTGTGGTACCTGTCATGCTCAATATTGGGATCCTCGCAGTATCTCGGGTTTGCCTACCGCGTGAATATCCAAGTGCCCTCAAATTCGTTTGCTCTGCAACCACTCCAACCAATCGATCGATCCACTCCAAAAACCTCTTCGTATCTGTCTTCCCCTGCCCCCGAATCACTTCGATCCCTTTGCCCATAGCAAGTATCGCTGGACTATTGAGATTGCCCGATTCAATCGACTCCTTCCACTCAAAAGGCCCACCCAAATCCTCGCTCGACCTACCTGTTCCACCGATCCATGGCGATCGTAATCGACGAATCAACTCTTCTCTCACAACAATCATCCCAACCCCCAACGGACCACAGAGTCCTTTGTGACCAGGTGCCACCAACAAATCCACACCGATCTCCCCCATGTCGATATCGATAAAACCTAAACTCTGCGCGGCATCGATCATAAAAACACATTGCTCCACTTCCCCTGCACCAAAACGCCGCCGAGTACTTCGAAACTCAGACGCTATCGCTGAAATGTCCTGCACCACCCCAGTGACATTCGATGCATGATTAACAACCACAATACGTGTGTCTTTGCGAATCGCTTCCCTAACTTCAATCGGACTGACCAACCCATCAGAATCACAGCCCACGTAACTGACCTGCAATCCCCTACGCTGACTTAGGTCCTCCAACGTTCGTAATACGCTGTTGTGCTCGGTAACCGTCGTAACCACATGCACCTGTGTTAAATCGGTCTGCCAAAGCATACTATGCAAGGCTCCATGGATCGCCATCGTCCCGTTGCTCGTCCAAGCCACCACGTCTCGGTCACTGGCACCTGTCATGCCCAAGACCAAACGCTCTACTCGCCGAACCTCGCGCTCCAATTCCTCTGCCCTGCGATATGCACCACGCCCCGCAGCCACTCCCTGCTCGCGACAAGCCGATTCAAAAGCCTCCAATACAACGTCAGGCTTGGGCCAACTCGTGGCCGCATGATCCAAATACACGCGCGCTGCTCGGCTCATCCTACCCCCCCCACCATCCAATCGCTCACGTCCCAACTACTAATGTTGGTAAATCGAACGACAAAAAAGAATCCATCATCAAGGGAAGACGTATCGCAGGAAATTCCGCACCGGCTGACCATCTACATACGCAGTCGGTTGACCATACAATCCACGCCCTAACTGAGCATTGGCCCCCTGCCCAAATCCAACCAACGGAACATACCCGCCGTTAGCCGGAGCATAAACTGTTGCCGGTGGCATCGCTGCCGGAGGAGTATAAGCAAACGGACTAGCCGTTGGGGCTGGCACCAACCCAGGGTTCGGTACCACACCAACTACATTGTTACGCCCCATCGCGGGATTGACTCCCAAACCGGCACCACTAGGAACCGCCATTGCACCTGCTCCTGCAACTCCAGCGGCCGGTACGCAATTCGGATCTACTGCCCCCCGCGATGCCTGCTGCCATACCGCAGGTGACACCATCCAACGCGCATCGACCGCAGCCGGTGCCGGAGTAACAAACGGTGCCGAGTTGACAAATGTCCCCGCACGCGAATATGTCGGCAACGGACTTCCTACATACCCATTCACCCCGCCAGTAGGATACCCCCCTGCAACCATCCCGCCCCCAACGCCCGAAGGTGTTGGCACCACATACGAGGGTGGCGCAGGATAAACTGCCGTCGGCACCGCCCCACTTGGGATCGTCGCCGGAGCTACACCACTGACACCTCCCATCGGAATCCCACCGGGAATCGTATTCGCAACGCCACTCGGTACCCCGACAGGCGACCCAACATTACTCCCTACCGCCCCATAGGGCACCGGAGATCCGACCACTCCCGGTGGCGGTGCCATATTCGAAGGTATCCCTCCGGAAGGAACAGCGATGCCCGGCGCCCCCACAACCGGAGGATAATTCGTCGACGGCAAACTAGGCAATCCCGTGCTAGGAACTCCAGCACTGGGCAATCCCAAACCAGGTACGTTTAAACGAGGAGGTACATTCGCCTGAGGATCCACCTGCTGAACATAGTTCGCAAACCGTACCGCACCAGACTCCTGTCCCACTGGCCGAAACC
>JBEICB010000281.1:0-5468 GCA_040373655.1 Pirellula sp.
ATTCTGTTCTATCCAGTGATTCTGTTCTATCCAGTGATTCTGTTCTATCCAGTGATTCTGTTCTATCCAGTGATTCTGTTCTATCCAGTGATTCCGATATACACAGCCGTTCTCAATTTCGGATCGGGACTAGCGAAAACTTTGAACCGGTTACCGCCGACGATCTGCTTGAATTGGCAGATCAGGGGATGTTAGTGCTGACGCTTACCGCAGATCTCGGCACAGGGGCGACAGCACAAAAACCTCAGCCGGAGATTTGGACTTCAGGGAATATCCAACAGCAACGTGGACGCCAAGTATTCCCGATCGCAACAAACGAAGAACCAATTTTAAGACTCAGCGGACGGTACTTTGGCCCAGATGCATGGTTGCTCGTTGATGGCATGCGAGTGAAAGGAAGTGTTGAACTGGGCGAAAAGGACGAAGTACTCATTCAGCTCGATAAACTTCCTGACCCGGGTATGCACTTTTTGCAAGTGCAAGTTCCCAATGGATTCGTCAGTAACGATTTCATTTTTTACACGGCCAAAGATAGAAGTGGAGCGATAGCTTTGCGGGAACGCATCGATGAACCTCACAGCGAAGGTGGAGCGATTCGCCGTGTCTTGGAAGATCCTACCAAGATCAATGATCGGATGGCCAATGGGTCTACCCCTCTGGCGCAGGCGGCTTTATGGGGCCAATTGAGCTTAGTTCGCAAGTTGCTCGATAACGGAGCAGAAGTAAACCTAGCAAATGCCGATGGCAACACAGCATTGCACTTAGCTTCCTTCATGTGCCATAAAGAAGTCATTGACCTGCTGATCGAGAATGATGCCGATTGGAAGATAAAAAACAATCGAGGAGAAACACCTCGAGATGTTGTCCAAGGGAAATGGACAGAGGAATTAGCGGAATTTTACCGTCAAATCGGTGTTTCACTCGGGATACCCGTCGACACGACCTTCCTCGAACGCACACGTCCCGTAATCGCTAATTCTCTACTGCAAGCAGAGACGGAATGACAATGAAATCCGTAATCGAATTGGAAGCCTACATGATGAGCAATGCTCCGATCAAAAGGGAAATACTCACCGTCGCAGTATGTTTTATCCTTTCGATAGCGGGGCTAGCCAAAGCACAACAGAAGGCCGAGCAAGCTTCAAACGCGGTGCGACTAGCTCCGACGCTTCTGACTCCCGGTGAACATGGAATCGGTCGCTATCTTTCCAACTTCGAAGTGCGTGATGTCCGGGGAACTACAAGTGACCTGCACAGGAATGCCAATAGTGGATTGACCGTCATCGCGATGACAAGCACGACTTGTCCGATCAGCAAAAAATACCTGCCAACCCTCGTTGATCTTTATCATGAATTCACCAGCAAAGACGTAAGGTTCATCTTGGTCAATTGCATCGCGTCCGACAAAATCGATGAAATGGTAGAGATCACAAAAAAATTCGATACGGACATCGAATATGTTTTCGACAAAGATGCATACATCGCAACACAACTTGAAGCAACTAGCACTACCGACGTCTTTTTGCTCGATGCATCGAACACGGTTCTGTACCATGGCGCAATAGATGACCAGTATGGTTTTGGATACTCTTTGGACTCGCCTCGGAGCAATTATCTCCGGGATGCAATCAATACAGCATTGGATGGTCGTTCCATCATGATTCCGGCAACTGCAGCACCGGGTTGTGCTTTGGATCTGCAGTCAGCGGCAGTAAAAAATACCGAGGTCACTTACCATCAACACATCGCCCGGCTGTTGCAACGTCACTGCATCGAATGCCACCGCGAAGGAGGTGTCGGCCCATTTAAACTTGACACACTCGAAGACACCGTGGCACATGCTGCGATGATACGGCAAGTAATCGAACGGGGATTTATGCCACCATGGTTTGCGGCTCCTGTAAAGGACCATTCGAAGTCTCCTTGGATCAACGATCGTTCGTTGTCGGAATCTGAGAAGAGCCTGATATTAAATTGGATTGATAACAAAATGCCAGCAGGAGATTCGAATCACTCCCCACTTGCAAAAGCGTTTGCCCACGGATGGACGATTGGGAACCCTGACGCTGTGTTCGAATTTCCCAAGCCCGTATCCGTTAAAGCAACCGGTATTATGCCCTACCAAAACGTTATTGTTGATACGGGGCTCGATCAAGACCGTTGGGTACAAGCGATTGAAGTACGCCCTGGAGATCCAAGTGTCGTGCACCATGTCCTCGTCTTTGTTCAAGGCAACGATCCAGAAAACGCAGTTCGCGATGATGTGGCTGACGAAAGAGCTGGATATTGGGGAATCTATGTACCGGGTAATAGCACTTTGATTTACCCGGATGGCTTTGCAAAACGAATTCCCAAGGGTGCCAAATTACGATTCCAAATGCACTATACGCCGAATGGGACAGCCACCGAGGATAGCACTAGGATCGGATTGGTATTTGCCAAGGAAGAGCCTCGACATGAGGTTAGGGTCGCGGGAGTCGTCAATCCAAGGTTTCGGATCCCAGCAGGTGCAGACAATTACCCGGTCGTTGGAAGTATCAAAAACATTCCAACCGATGTTCAGATCTTGGCATTCTTACCTCATATGCACCTAAGAGGTAAAGCAGCAAGATTTGAATTGATATCTGGAGATCATTCGGAGGTGTTGCTAGACATCCCTCGCTACGACTTCAATTGGCAACTACTTTATCGATATGCTGAACCGCTGTATGTCCGAGCCGGATCGACAGTACAGTTCACCGCTTGGTATGACAACAGTCGCAATAATCCCGCCAACCCCGATCCAACCAAAGAAGTCCGTTGGGGACAACAAACGTACGATGAGATGCATCTCGGATATGTCGAGTATATCGTACCAAGTTCCAAGCTTGGCGATCCTAATCCCCTCAACCCCAGGAATCGTATACGCGGAGCAATCCGCGACGCATTATTTGGTGGAGCAACCAATCGACCAAACGTTGGCAATGCGCTATTTCTTCAGATAGATGCGAATGGCGACGGAATAGTCACTCGCGACGAGGTCCAAGCCAAATACCCGAATAATCCCGCCGCATCGACGACGATCTTCGATCGTCTCGACACGGACAAGAACGACACGTTGAGTAAAGTGGAGTTTAGTAAACTCGCGGAAGTACTCGGAAGGTAACGCAACTCGTATTTAGAAAGAACTTGCTTAGGAAGCAATCCTATCAACGGCTTGGCCTTTTCTGGCACGATTTCTCCCAACCATACTACTAACCGCTGTGCCGATGGCAAAAATCCATAGTGTGGCAGGTTCAGGCACTGGCGAGGCAGGCGTTGCATTTAGCGTAACAGATTCGGTAGTTGACGAGCCCCAAGAGTAGACGTACGTCCCTGCATTGATCCCCTCTGAAGCAAAGGAACCGGAGAAAGTTGCCGAACCAGCAATTGGAGAAAATGAAATATACCCCGTCGGAACGCTAATGGTCTTCGCAACAAAATCGACAGAAAATGCACTACTACCTACCTCAACTGACGTCGGCGCAATCGCGCCACCTGAACCAAAGTTGGAAGGGGTACTTGATGAGCCAGTGGTATAAAGATCAACGAGCGAACCGAGCCTAATATATCCCTGAGAAGGACTTAACATCGCAATCCCTTGATTATAATTGGAGGCAACTGGGCTACCTAAGCTCGCTAGATCAATTGAGCCGCTGTAAGTGAACAACAACGTTCCATTCGACTGCTCCACTAGGTTGATAATTAAGCCCGCCTGGGCCACGACAGGCACGAAGGTAGCAACAACTAACGACAGTACAATTGCCTTAAAACATCTCATAATCATTCCTTTTGCAGTGGAAAATTAAATAATCGAACCTTGGCCATCGAGTGAAGGTAACCGGATGAAACAGAAACATCGTCGCTATGCTAAATCTTGCGACATCGCATTACAAGCAGGCAAAAGCTACTCGCCACTATATTTTGTCGAAGAATGCCATTCATCTGATAAGATATAATGATGGCTGTAGCCGGCGAGACAACAAGTACTTACGATGATGAGCACGAAAATGTCAATCTTGTATCCTCATGCTCCTTTAACCCTCAAAAGTATCCTCGGAAAAACCTTCCTCGTATACCTGCTTCTTCTTTACCTCAGTCCCTTGACCGTCGCATGGAATCCTCTAGCACCTCGCCCGAACATCCTAGTAATCCTTTGCGATGATTTAGGATATGGTGATCTCTCTTGTTTCGGTCATCCTCATATTCGCACCCCAAACCTGGATAGCCTAGCAAACGAAGGTATTCGCTTTACCAATTGTTATTCTGCCGCACCGGTCTGCTCACCATCACGCGTTGGACTGCTCACCGGACGAAATCCAAATCGTGCAGGGATCTACGACTGGATTCCCCAGGGGCATACTATGCACTTATCATCGGACGAGCGTACTATCGCAACCATGCTGCGCGACGCAGGATACGATACCGGAGTATTCGGCAAGTGGCACTGCAACGGACAGTTCAATCGACCAACCCAGCCGCAACCCAACAACCATGGTTTTGATCACTGGTACGCGACTCAAAACAATGCCGCGCCCAGCCACGAAAACCCGACGAATTTCGTTCGTAATGGGCAACCTGTTGGCCCCCAAAACGGGTTTTCCTGCCGCCTCGTCGCCCAAGAAACCTCACAGTGGATTCGTAACCGAGACGATCGATCGAAACCTTTCTTTGGCTTCGTTTCCTTCCATGAACCCCACGAGCCAGTGGCATCGCCGGTAACGTTAGTTGAACACTACACACAAGTGGTAAGTGATGTAGATCAAGCTCACTATTATGCCAACGTCGAGAACATGGATGCCGCTGTGGGTGATTTGCTTGACACGCTAAGAGAAATCGGACTGTTGGAAAACACATTGATATTCTTTACTTCCTCCAATGGCCCCGAAACGTTGAATCGCTACAAGGCCGCTCGTCGTTCCCATGGTAGCCCCGGGGGACTTCGCGGTATGAAACTTTGGGTTTACGAAGGGGGTATTCGAGTACCTGGGATCGCTTACTGGCCCAAGGGCATTAAGCCCGGACAGATCATTGATGAACCGGTCTGCAGCATTGATTTGCTGCCCACTTTCTCGACCCTCGCGGGTGACTCCGCCAACTCACCGAAACCACTCGATGGAGCCGATTTGACGGAGCTCCTGAAAACCGGCAAGCCAATCCAGCGACACACTCACCTGTTTTGGTTCTATTACCGAGCATTCCCCAAACCAAAAGCTGCGCTTCGGGACGGAGACTGGATCGTACTCGGACACTGGGACGGCCCCGACATTACACCTGGTGGAAGTCTGCAGAAAGGTGATATCGATTTAATCAAAAAACACCAACTCGTCGACTTCGAACTCTATAATCTCAAGGAAGATCCTTCCCAATCAGTCAACTTAGCAACGAGTAATCCGGAACGATTACAATCACTTTCAATAAAACTCGTTGAGAAGTACTCCGAAATTCAA
>JBEICB010000275.1:0-5606 GCA_040373655.1 Pirellula sp.
CGGCCAAACTAGAGAACGGCTGTTGGATGAAGGTCTCAGTTGTTCTTACAGCAAGGCTATGGAGCGATAGGAATTCGCGACATTCTTGAGGCAGCCGGTGTTACCCAGCCAAATCGACACCATCATTTCGCAGATAAGGGACCATTGTTTCAATCGCTCATCGAGCGACACTAAAGCGAGAGCCAGTAAAGCTTAGCCGATATCATCTCGGGCGAGGCGAGCTTTCCGCGTCTGACCCAGAGTACATCGCATTTTCGTTCGGCTGCATGATGTCAATCGTCGCGTTCGAATCGTGCCAATTCAGCGAGCTGTTTCGTCGCCGATCGAACGGCACGACCCGACAGGGTATCCACAATACGACGCGCCCATGGGTTGAGGTCCTCTAGTTCGACGTAGCGACGCGAAATCACCTGACCGATTCCCAGGCACACGAGCCCGAACAAGATGTTTGCAATCAGCCATGGCAGGGCGAGGCGTGCCAACGCATCGAAGCCGGTCAAGGCTTCGAACAGAATCAGCGCGATGGGCAACCAGGCAACGATCCCCAAGAGCATAGTCCACTTGAACGCCCGATACTCAGCGAGCCGGATGCGCTCGATGGTTCGCTGGAGCATCGTGACTGGGGCTCCGTAGTCAATAGTTGCGGTCAGTCGCCAAGAGTATGCACAGTATCCCGTGACATACCCCGCGAGCACGGCCAAACCTCCCGCCACAATCTGGTACCGTGGATCGGTTAAATGATTGCTGAGCACTGCCGTAGAAGCCACGATTGTCGCGATCCCGAGTGCTACCTCTGTAACGCGGAGAATTTGGAAAGGAATAAACGCAGACCGAACGTTGCTCAGCAACGTCTCTCGAAGTATGCGTTCGTTGATCGAAATACTTCGCTCCAAATCCGCGTCGTGCGCGGTCCAAGCTTTTTTCAGATCATCAAGTTGCATTAGATGCCTCATTTTGGTTCGTTTGCAGGCGCCGGTCGAATGCGGCGCGTAGCTTATCTTTGATACGGTGTAGCTTCGTACCCACGTTGGATACGGAAATCCCTAGAACTTCCGCGATGGACGCGTGGTCGTGTTCGTCGAGGTAGAGCAACACCAATGCCTTGTCCAATTCCCCCAGTTCGTCGATCCAAAGCATCAGCATTTCCACGTCCTGATTGGGTTCTGTCGTCGGTGCCGCAATCGTGATAGCAGGACTATCGAGCGATACGCAACGATACCTATGCCGACCTTCACGCCGATGAAAAGAAATAGCCACGTTGATCGCTATACGGTAGATCCATGTCGTTTCTTTGAACCGATTGTCGTAGCGGTCGCGCGAACGCCATAACTGCATCGCGATTTCCTGGATTACATCGTCGCGGTCAGTAGCGTCACGACAGTATGCGTAGGCGACCTTGTGGATCAGTCCAGCATGCCTCAGCAACAAATTGGTGAATTGGTGAATTTCCATCGACAATATGATTCGCAGCCTGCCTCTTATAGATCACAGGCCAAATTGCATTTTCTTTGAAGCCCCCGCCGCTTCGCCCGACTGATTCCCTTTCTGCAGTAGGCAAGCGAGAGGGGCATTGCCGTTCGGTTGAGGGAGCGAACGGTCAGTTCATCCCCGATTGGTGGACTCCGAACGAAAGAGACGCACTAACTTACGCGGGGGGGGGGACGTACGTTTCTCATGGCTGATATTATCAAAAAAACACCTTCGAGTTGACTCTTGAAAGCACGGATTAGCAGCGAGTTTGCATTCGATTTTTCGCTGGATGGATTGCCTTGCCGAAGCCCGACAAAGCATTCGAGATGATTCGTGCGTATTCGAAAAGTCATCGCGCATCGGACATCGCGCACGGAAGAGCTTGAGACTGGGCCAGGGCTCGCAAATCGAGAAAACGCTACGTGAAAACGCAAACAAGCCGACGTTTTGAAGCGTCGGCTTGTAATAGTTCGAGTTCGATTATTCTCAGAGCGAAATGCCATACTGAATATGGCTAGGCAAACTCCACCCTAGCTCGTCGGAAATTTTCGGGGTATCACCCGAGGCTTATCCCCCAGAGATTCTCTGAGGAATTGCGTCCATTCGAGTGACTCTCCGAAATCCGATGCGTACGTGAAAGGCTGTGTTCCAGGAACTAAGCCTTGAGCTTGCGGCGAGCGCGGTAAGCCATACCCAATGCACCAAGGCCGAAGATCGCCATCGAGGTCGGCTCGGGGACTGCGCTAGGGGGAAATTCTCCGCTGAACGTTGCGGTCCCAGAAAAGCCCATAAATACCAGATCTCCTGCCGTTGTCGTGAAGATCTCTTCTTCGGAGGCGTCTAGAGCACCCGTTACGCTCACGTTGCCCGATAAGCTCGGCAGAGGACCCAGAGTACCTATTCCTTTTAAGTTGTTGGCATCGGGCGAGTAACCAAATCCCCCGTAACCCATCCCGGGCCCGAACAGACTTGACGCGTCAGCTAAAAAAATCCCAAAGTTCGCGGTGGTTATCTGGAATGGAGCAAACCCATCAATCGTCATGGTACTGACGGCTGTTTGGGACAGTACGGGGAGGGTAAACACCGTTCCGAGGACAAAGTTAGAAGGATCGGCATCGGCCGTGAGTGTATAGTTGGCACCCGTGAAAGAAACCCCATTTAACGTGCCGTCGATCGTACCACCGCTAAGGGTGTAAGTAACGATCCCCGCGTGAACCGAAGAAACCATCAGAAAACAACTCAAAAAGAAAGACGAAAGCAAACGAAGACCCATGATACAAACTCCAGTAAAAAAAGGTTCGAAATGAACTACCTGCAAAATTCAAAAGTAAAGACGCGTGAACGTAATCCCGATCGGCTCCTATACCGATCTCGCAAATGCCAACCTTTCGGTGCAAATCCATCGATCCAAGTTAACCGTCAGACACTTCCATGGGGCTAACGCAAGAGAACTCGACTGCGGCCAACCACGCCTCGCACGGATGGTTGCAAACAATTTCCTCATTACCAAGAATGCAGAAAGAGCTCAGAACGGTTCCCGATATACTGGTCAAATCGATTTTTCCGTCTGTACTACCCTAGCAATCTACGTCGACGTTGGCGCATTCCAGCCAAAAATGCTGGTTCGAGCCAAGGGAGATCACAACAGCACATTTTTGCTGTAAGGCTATGTCCAGCATGGACTTGCATTCCGAAAAATGGAAGCGTAAAACGAACGCGCCTCCATTAAGTGGCTACGCAGAAGTGGCTACGCAGAAGTGGCTACGCAGAAGTGGCTACTCAGAAGTGGCTACTCAGAAGTGGCTACTCAGAAGTGGCTACTCAGGAAAATATTTCCATGACGATTGCGATTTGGGTCAATCCTCGCGCTCGGCTGATCCCGGATACGAGCCGTTAATTCTGGGCCGTGCCAACCGCTTCGAAACTCCTGAGAGTGTTTCATACATCCCATGTGCGCAGCGTCTCGAAAGCCATCTCCAAGGCGTGTTGCAGCGCCTCAACGACGCCGCCACGGGATGTTGGTCTCTTACTCGAGCCTTCGGCATCTAGCGGGTAAAGCTCGGAACGGTGCTTGTGGGTTTATCGCGGACGGCCCACCCAATCTTGGGCCGCACCGCATACGTATCTGGATCCTGAGTGAATGAAGTAAACCCGGCCACGAAATCCATGTTATAGGTGGTACCTATGTATTCCCATACAAACGGAACCGTCGAAAGTCCCGTAGGCATATCGCTGGTGGTTATGGAACGGTGTCCATTTCTATGGTCCCCCGTGATGTTCGTATTCCTTTGCATTCCTTCCTTCTTGGATAAGTAAGGAATAAAATCGATAATCCAACCGTTAATATATGGTCCACCGCTACGATCGTTGAATTTGTAGATGTCCCGCCAAAAAGATGGGTCACCTTGCCCTTTGGAATGGGCTGCTATCGTTTCCAATTGGGGGGCAATTCGCTCGGTCCACCACTTCAACCCGAACACATCGCCAAGTGTTTCGGTTTTCTTCGCAAGTTGCGCCCAGTCTTCGTACGTTCCCTCCAATCGAATTTCGGGAATTCCGCAAAAGGAGCTAACAACATATTTAAAGTAGGATTTCATCGCATCCATCAAAACAACCTCACCTGCGGCTTTTTCAATAACACCCGTCGTAGAGAAATTTGAGACGATTAACTCGTGGTTGGTCTCCCCGATCTCCCCTCGGATGTGTGATGAGAATTCGTCGAATACATTCTCCCAAGGATTCTCAGGTGATCCCTTGAAGAAATCATCGCGTATGACCTTCAATTCTTTTTTGCCCTGATGGGAAACGAAATGGCTCCGCATCTCTTCGGTATTCTCGTTTACGTGATTCGCGAATCCTTGCGCGATCAGAAGCCAGATCATGTCCGGCGACAATACAAACGGTCGATGGTCAAAGAAAGCAGCATGGAGTGCGGAAAAGAATGCATGGTAGTCCGCGCGAATGACAGGTCCCGAATATTCCGAGCATGCCTCAACAGGACTGTGAAGAAGGTGTTCAATCGCCGACTTGGGAGTTGACTCTTGGAGCAATCGATTCGGCCGTACTAGGTCGGTATTGCATTCGATGATGGTGGTCACTTGATTCTCCTTTTCGATGAAAACTACGGTGCGGAAAATAACTTTACCAATCAAGGGGCGGAACGGATTGATTGTCCAGTGTGAATCCAACCGTCGCGCGATTTGTTTGTTAGGACATCAATACACATTTCGGGATATTGATGTCCTAAGACTCCTGTTTCGTTGACCGTATTGAGACCGTATTAAAGTTGGCATACTCGGTCCAAAACCAAGTAGGATCAACTATACGAACAACCAATCCGATCGCTCAGTAGTTTATGCTAAACACTAATTTTCGCAACTACCAAGACGCGACCAGATGTTTACACGAACCATCGAATGCATATTAACCTATCGCATGGAAAGCTTTCGCATAGGGAAATGCGATGATTGTCGAATGCTATCACTTGGCTTTGAGCTTGATCTTGGTTTGTGGAATGGAACTGGGAATTGATGGCTGTACCGGAACTTGCTAGGCTAGTGATCAAGATCCCGTCCGAACCTGCAATGAAGACGTTGAACGTTTCGACCGCACAGCAAATGGGCTTCGGCGTTAGACTGTGAAACGGTTATTGAGGAATGATGGAGTGTAAGGTTACAGGCCTGTGGCTTTTGTCTTTCTCGTACTCGTACTCAATGAAATGGTACTCGTACTCGAAGAAAGCAATGGACTCTGGGACGTCGCATTCGAGTACGATTACGAGCACCGTGTTGCTGAGCACCGTGTTGCTGAGTTCGAGAAATCCTGATTTTCCAACCATAGAATACCTGAAGAACCTGAATTGGGCTTTATAAATAAGCTCACGGCATCTTGAAGCGTTTTTCCTTTTTACAACTCACCATCGGGAATTCCGTGTGAACAACAATCCAGTGTCCAGGAACAACCTGTTCCGCTCGATAACAGCCTACGGCAGCGGATGCTGGACGAGCATGATCGTTACCGATTTAGCCTACAAGCTTCTTGCGATGGTGGTTCTTACACCTTTGCTGACGATCTTGCTGCAGGGGTTGTTGGTGGTGCGTGGCAACCGTGTTTTATCCGATATTGATATTGCTAAG
>JBEICB010000248.1:0-6510 GCA_040373655.1 Pirellula sp.
AGGTGAAACGTATTGGACGAAAGACCAGTTTGAACGGTTAGCAAAAGCCCCGGCTTCGCATCTGGCCAGTCGCGGGCCACTCCCTTGGCGATTATTGGCCCACATGTTGCAGCGCGATCCTTCGATCGATCCCTTGCGCAACTTGGTTGGTCGTAGGTTGCTTGCACCAAACGATTTGATTCGAGCGCAAAAAGAACTCAATCAAATGCTTGTCACCTTATGGACTGGAGGTTTTCTGGAGTTAGAGCCGAAACCGACACCAAAATCGGGAGGACCAAATGGTGGCGTCGGCGGTAAGGGGGGAAGTGGTTCGAAAACGCAGGGGCCGCAGGGTTGGTTTTCGAGTCAACTGGCAACGGCGAAGCCTGCAAATGAAAATGCATCACGTAATTCGGCGGAACAAAACTCCGACTTAGATGGTCAGGATGGAGCTATCGATGATTTTGCAGAGGATGATGAGTCGGTCGAAAATGGGCTCATCGCAATTACAGATGAGACCGCTGGAAGAGGATACGATTTGGAGAACTACAGGCCAGAGCGTATTCACGCCAAACCAAGGTTGGAGTTGCTTCGTGAATTTCGTAGCGTGAACCCAATTTATGGGTTGTACCTAATCCAGCAATTGCAGTTTGCGGATATGTCTGAGCGAATCCAGGCTTTGGAAAGTGTTTTGGAGTTGCCTCCCAATATTAGCAAGCTTGTGTCAGTACCGCGTCCTGAGGTGTTACCGTTTGGGCCTTTAGCAACGCACCATCTGCATCCGAGGTTGCTTGAGTTGGGCTTGGTTGGTGCAGCCGAGATTACCGGTCGATGGGGTAACGACGACGAGGAAGAAGATGAACAAGATCAGTGGAGTGATCAAGGGCCACCACCACGTCCGCTGGCCTTGGGTGAGAAATTGCGCCGCATGTTTGATTATGATTTTCCGGGTGTGCACGATGTGCATACCCGAAGTGTATGGATGGTCGGAGAGTTGCTGGAGTTTGAATGCGATTTCAATAAATACATCGTCGCGAAAGGGTTGCAGAAGCAGGAGGGAATGCTTTTCCGGCATGTGCTTCGCTTTGTATTATTGCTTGCTGAAATCAGTGCAATTGCACCAGAAAATAGTACACCAGAGGAATGGGAGTTACCATTTGATCGGCTAGCTGAACAATTGATGGAGGGATGTAGACGCGTGGATCCTGAAAGCACGGATGAAGTATTGCAAGAGATTGCTGATCGCGAGAGTCGAATCGTCTTAGGGCGTAAGCGGAATGAAACTGAATCGGAAGGTCAGACAGGTTGATGAACGGAATTTGGGATCAGCTATCGCTCTTCAATTGGTTTTTGTTGGTCATTGCTGCTATTGGTATCGGGATCACCAAAAGCGGTTTTTCTGGAGTCAGCTTGCTGCACGTATTGGTCTTTGCTCATGTTTTTGGAGCGAAAGCTTCGACAGGTGTGGTCTTGCCGATGCTGATCGTCGGTGATGTTTTGGCCATGTTCATGTTCGGTAAACATGCTGACTGGGTTTATGTACGCAGAATGATGCCTCCCGCGTTGGTTGGTGTTGTATTGGGCTGGTTATTGATGCATCGGCTGAGTGAGACACTTTATCGTCCGATTACTGGGTGTATCATTTTGTTATTAGCCTCAATGCAGCTCGCTCGCTTGCGGAATGAAGAATGGCTGGCGGATATTCCGCATTCTCATTCTTTCGCTTGGGCCATGGGTATCACTGTTGGAATTACGACGATGCTGGCGAATGCAGCCGGGCCGGTATTCGGCTTATTTTTGATTTCTATCGGGCTTCCGAAAAAGGAATTTGTTGGAACAGCCGCTTGGTTCTTTCTGATTTTGAATGTGATCAAAATTCCGTTGAGTTGGAATTTGGGATTGATTGGGGAGCAATCGTTATTGGTCAATTTGATGCTTGCCCCTCTTATCTATCTTGGGCTAATCGCTGGCCGTTCTATCGCCAAACGGATTTCTCAGCAGAGTTTCGAGCGAGTCATTTTGGTGCTGTCTATCGTCGCTGCACTGCAGCTGTTGGTGTTTTGAAATCGGATGGTGGCAGGAAAATGGGGGCAGACTGATCTTAAAAATGGGGATACAGAGGTCCAGCGGGGTGTTCAGAAACGAATTTTGATTCCGATTCAGAACTTGATGTCTTCTATTTTCATACCCCCATTTTCATGCCAAATTTCTGCTCGGTTGTTTGTGGTTATGTTCTAGTTCCGTTCGGGCAATAATACAAATTAAGACGTTGAGAAAGTGTTCGATGATCGAGTCAATTGACGACTATCGATTAAGGCGATCCGGTGCTGTTCCTGTGCCAATGAAATCTTCTGTGTCGTTGATGCTAGCGAAGAACCAATCTTGGTTTAGACCACCAGTTAATCCATCGACTTCGTTGTCTGCAAAGACGGTATCTGTAGTGGAGTCATTGGGATCGCTGTTGAGTCGGAAATCACCATTAGCATTTGTTCCTGTTCCGTTGCCCCATATATTGGCTGTTCGGATCGCAAAGCTTCTAGTTGATGTCCATTCGGAGTAGATTGCGAATAGGGCTTGGCGATTTGTATCGTGCGAAGATGAACCGGAGACTAGCAAATCGTCCGCACCGGAACCGAGCAGAACATCGGCACCGGTACCACCGAACAACAAATCGCGTTGGCTACCGCCAGTGAGGTTGTCGTTTCCACCGAGACCGACCAAGATCGTCGCTTTGCTCGTTTGACCTTGTAGGGTGTCGTTGCCCGCTCCTCCGATGACCAGTTGAATATTGCTTGTGACTCCTGCGATGGCGGTAGCGTTCGCAGCGGTGGACAGAGCAAGGTTGACTAAGACGTTGGACGACCATTGAGCATAACTGATCGAGTTTAGGCCAGTACCAGTTCCTCCGTTGATTGCCCCCGGCAACGAACCTGTCGGCAGGATTTCAAACGAATCTGCGCCGGTATTGCCGGTCAAGTTGTTCATGCCGCTGAACGCGATGGAAGCCCCCGGGATTACCAGCGAGCCACTACCAGCGGAGTTCAAGGTCCAAGCGGTTATTGCTGAATTGGCAAGCGCTGGGCCGGTAAGAGTATCGACACCAGGACCACCGACGACGTTAAGGACATTGGCATAGCTCACACCGTTGACTGCAATCTGGCCTGTTGGGGTGATAGCCCAAGCGGTTGTAGTATTGTTGACACGAGTAACTTTCGTGTCTGCAAATGCATTGCCGGTCACTTGTTCAAATCCGGTGTAAGCACCAACGGAGCCTGGAATACTGTTCGTTGTCGTGTCGATCCGGAAATCCAATGAAGAGGACTTTGCCGAGAGATCCAACGTATCGATAACACCTGTAGCGGTACCTCCCGTGAGTGTTTTCGAGATACTACCGGTGTTGGTAACGATGAACGAATCGGCTGCTGTGCCACCGGTCAGACTGTCGAAGCCGCTGAAGGTCACTGTTCCAATGGTGGGACTTGAGAGGCTCCCTGCGTTTGTAGAGTTGATGATCCAAGCGGTAGCGGAATTCGGACCGATGAGGATATCGGTGATATTAGAGAGAGTTCCACCGATAAAGTTCTCGATGCCGCTGATGCCGCCGGTCGAAGTAGCGGTATTGGTTTGAAGGTTGATCGTATGTGCTGTTGTTTTTGCAGATAGGTTCAGAGTGTCTTGTCCCCCCCCGCCATGCAAAGCCCCGGTTAGTCTACCAGCGTTAGCAAAAATGAAATGATCATTACCCGTTCCTCCTCGAAGAGATTCCGTACCGAGAAAGGAGACTGCGTTGTTCACAGTACCGGTTCCAGTCCCTGTAAGGTTCCAGAGGTTTTCACCGGAGGAGTATTCCAAGATATCGGTGCCGGTGCCCCCATCGTAGGTCAGAGCTACTCCTGCTGATGGGGTTTGTTCGATCATCAGAGAGTCATTGCCGAGTCCGGGAAGTATTCGAACGATTTCGGTGTTCGAAAACTGTAGCGGCGCACCGTTAATCACAAGGAGTGAACCGACGAGTCGAAGACTATCATCGACAGTCCTACCGTTGACTTGCAGGGTGTCGGAGCCTCCAAGCCCATCGATGAGCAGCGCACCTCCATTAGGTATAAGCCGGTTCGAAAATACGCTTGCGCTATTCCGTGTCAGGGTCCAAAGTGCGCTTGTACCTGTCCCTACGTAGGAGGCAACGAAAGCATCTCCGGCGGGCGAGCCCGTAACATATGCATTTTCATCGCTATCGATCACTTGAATTGAGAATGTTTTTTCGGTGAACAGTCCGTCTTGATCGGTGGAGCGAACGCGTATGGAGTAGGAGGACTTGGATTCGAAATCCGTGCTTATCAAAAGTCTTAACGTATTGGCTTCGATGGCGAAAGAAGCATTGTCGATATCGCCGGAACCTTGGACAAGCGAATACGTGAAGGTATTGCCTGCATCTGGGTCTACTGTAGTGAAATTGCCGATAGGAATGTTCGTAGGATTATTTTCCGTAACACTGGAGGATGAGAGGTTGATATCAGAGGGAGGGTGATTGAATTGGTTTTCAAGGATCTTGATCTGGGTTGAACGAACATTACCTAGCAATCCAAAGGGGCTACTTTCGTAATCTCTCAAGTAGTTACTCAGAGATTCTGGAGTAGGTTGGGATAGCAGGAGTTGAAAGAATTCGTCTGGTTCGGAGTCTGAGTCGGCAAGGATTGGGACTTGAATGGATTTGCGTGTTTCTCCGTCAAGAAAGACAAGTTGACCAGAGACGTGTGAGTAATCGGAATTTGCGAGTGCTGATTCATTGACGGTTGCGTATTGAACGGAGATTTTTCCAGCGGATCCACCAGTTCTGATGACGTCGACGGTAATTGCACCAGCGTTTTCAGCGATTTCTTTATTGGTGGTTTCCAATTCGAGTTTTCCGACGGAGAGAACTGAAAAGTAGAGTGTAAAGACGCTGCTTTCGGAGAACCCTGAGGAATTCGGGGTGCTCAATCCATCGTCGTTAAAATACGCGGAGAGTTTTACGTTGACTTCGTAGCGTCCCGGCTTTGAGAATCCGTGATTGTAATGATCATGACCACCGGAGATCATCCACAAAGCGTCATCGTTGGAGATACCGTCCGTTGCATCAAAACCATTTGCGTTTCCATTCTGGATTGCATCGTTGTAGGAGGACATCAGTACGTTGACATTTCCAAATACACCGACTTGCCAAACCGAAAATACACCATCGCCTTCGGATCCATCTAGATTTTTATGACGTACATCGACAAGACTCATTTTCGCCCAGCGAGCTAGTCCAGAAACGCGTCCTTTCGACTCGGTCGATGGGTTATAGCGATCGACGGAGGTGCCGAGTCCAGGTGCGGAGACGCCGAGATATGGAAGTGAATCAGAGAATTGTTGAGGCAGAACGTAGAGTGTTCCGCCGGCAGGGACGCCGGTGAAGTTGAAAGTAGAAGATTGTGGCCGGGTAGTCGTCGCGGGAGTTCCGGCATAAATCATTGCATCACTGGTGGGGTATTTGACAACGTTGGCCCCGGTTTGGTCAGAGAGTTCGAGTTTCCAAGCGGAATCTGCCCGAGAGATTTCCATGTCGACGTGTCCGTTGGTAAGAAATGTGCCCAGGTCAGCGGCCATCAATCGGCGATTTTCGTAATGTTCAAAACGCAGTACCCGGCGAGCCCTTGATCGTTCTCCTTGGGATTTTCGGTACTTGGCCGGTATTGCTGGTTTCTTTGAGTTGCGCATCATTTTAAGTGTCCATTTGGGGGGATAGTGGCAATGGGATCCTACGAGTGACTCGCAATGCAATACGTAATTAAAGAGCTTTTGTAAGCAATTGCAATATGTATGCAAAAGCATAGGCGCGACGAGTGTCGTAGTCAAGCGGACGATGTGCGTGGAAGGGTGTGCGGTCGCTTGAACAAGGGAGCGCGAAGAGATGCCGTTAGCGCCGGCAGCGTTTTGGGAAGTAGGAGAGCAAACTCGTAAAAGACAACAAGCACTCTTCGGGGGAAGAGTGCTTGTTATGACTATTTAGCCGAGCCGATTTGGCTCGTTATCGATTAAAGTGCAAACTCCGGGGGGAACCTAGTGAGTCTGCTGTTCGGAGGAAGTTTACGTGGCTTCCGCTACGCTCGAGGTCTCTGGGGAACCGTCTCGCTGTACACCTTTGAATTCCAATCGTATAACTTTCCCGGTTTCATCCTTGAAGGCATCGATTTGGATGGTGTTCTTTCCTTCGAAGCTTCCTCGCAGAAGTTCTTCGGAGAGAGGATCTTCGATGCGTTGTTCGATGGCACGGCGAAGTGGTCGGGCACCGTAATCGAGGTTCGATCCTTGTTTGATGATGAACTCTTTGGCTTCATCGGTCAGTTCGATTTCGAAACCGCGTTCGCGGAGGCGATCGCGTACCTTGGCCAATTCGTAATCGATAACCATCTTCAGATCCTCGTTGTTGAGGTGTCGGAAGATGATGACATCGTCGAGTCGGTTAAGGAACTCTGGTCGGAAGACGCGTTCGATTTGGTCCATGACGCG
>JBEICB010000169.1:0-10239 GCA_040373655.1 Pirellula sp.
ATAATAACAACAACAATAACGGCGATAGCGGCAACGGCGGTGGGGTGGAAATCGATCCCCAAGGCGTTCTTCGTATTAGCAACATCGACAACGCTTTGGCTACTCGCATGCGGATGGCAACGTTGCAATCGACCGATCGCAACGAACGCGTTGTATCTGAGATGCGAAAAGTGTCTTTGAACCGGCTTGAATCGGCTGTCTCTGAGCGGCTTTCTCAGGATCAAGAGCTAGACGCAGACATGCTCGGGCTCGCTGGTCTGACTCGCATTGAGTACGTTTTCTATCTCCCCGAGTCCAACGACATTGTGATTGCGGGCCCCGCGGAAAAGATTCACGTCACTGAAAACGGCGACCGAGTCGGCCTTAAGTCTGGAAAATCTGTCTTAAAGCTCATCGACCTAGTCGTTGCTTTGAGGACCTACGCACCGAACAGCGAAGCGGCGGGCTCGATCGCTGTTTCGATTGATCCGACCCAAGAGGGGATCAAGCGGATGAATCAGTACAACGCACAGTTTGAAGGCCGTGCGAACATGATCAACGCGAATGTGCTCGCTGGCATGAAACAAGCACTTGGTTATCAAGTCGTCTCGGTCAAGGGTGTGCCCCGCGAAACGAACTTCGCTCGCGTGCTTGTAGAAGCAGATTACCGGATGAAGCTAATTGGATTGGGGCTTGAAAACACTGTCATCCCCTTCACGCCTTGGATTGCACGAACCCAAGCTGGTGCGAACAAGAACGCGTTGCAACGATGGTACTTTGAAGCTGACTACTCGAAGGTATCCACCAACGAAGATCGCTCGGCTTTGCACCTACAAGGGCAAGGGGTCAAACTGACGGGTGAGAAAGAATTTTTGTCGAAGACCGGTAATCGAACGCGTGGTGCCGGATCGGGTGACTCCGCTTCGGTTGCTTTCGCCAAAGAATTCACGCAGAAATTTGAGGCTCTCGGCGAAGTGATTCCCGTGTTCAGTCACATGAGAAACCTCTTTGACATGAGCGTCGTTGCTGCTTTCATGCAACAAAACGATCTTTACGGCCGTGCCAACTGGAGTCTTGGTGTGTTTGCTGATGAATCGAAGCTTGCTACGCTAACGAACCCAGCGATTTCCCAGGTCGAACCAGCGGTCAACGCAGTGAAAAAAGATGGCTTGCTCATCACCCCGATTGGAGGTGTTCACATCTCCGCCCGTAAACTCGCGACTGACCCGGCGGTAGACAACGAGCTCGATGGTGTATCGACGAAACTCTCTGCTCCGGAAGACCTCGCCAATGGGCAATGGTGGTGGGACTGATCCGCGAAACACGCTATACTTAAACCATATGTGAAGAAGCCTCGTGCGACACGAGGCTTCTTTGGTTTTTATGATCCACGGAAGGAACGAAGCAACGAGGAACCAGGCATGGAAAGCTTGATCACCAGTCCATCTAAGGGCAAATTCTTCGGGATTCCCGTCCCAATGCTGGAGCGTCGTGTTGTTCTGATCGCTACCGTGCTCTGTTTCGCAATTGTCTTCATCGCCACGCATATTCCACCCTCCGAACCACTGACGGTAACGGCTAACCTTGGAGACAAGAATCTCCATTTGGCAGCTTATCTCGTTATTGGTTTCGCGCTGACCTACTGCTTGCATTGCGTTTTCGCTTGGCCGTCCTTTCTCTTGACCTGTCTTGCTTTCCTTCTCGGCTCGCTGTTTGGGGCTTTCGATGAATTATCCCAGCCTTATTTCAACCGTTGCTGCGATCTCAACGACTGGTTTGCAGATTTAAGTGGACTAGGATTTGGAATATCCCTTTTTCAATTTGCACGAAGCCACCTGCCGGAGCTCTGCCAAGCCCGAGGCTTGCATCGATGACACACCTTTCCTTTGTTATTCCACTGCTAAACGAACAAGACACTTTGCAAGAACTCGTCTCTCGCATCGAGGCGACTTGTAAGTCTCTGCACTCGGAGAGTAATTCAAGTCGCGGCACATTCGAATTGCTCTTGATTGACGACGGTTCGACGGATCGGTCATGGGCAGAGATTCAACGCCTTGCGCAGGGCAACCTTAACATCCATGGAATTCGCTTCCGCAGGAACTTTGGCAAAGCTGCTGCACTTGCCGCAGGATTTCGGCAAGCGAAAGGACAGATTGTCATTACGATGGATGCGGACCTTCAGGACGATCCCAAAGAGATTCCTCGTATGCTTGAAAAGCTTGACGAGGGTTTTGATGTGGTCAGTGGATGGAAACAGCGTCGTTTTGATCCGTGGCATAAACGTTGGCCCTCAAAAGTCTTCAACGGGATCTTGCGTTACTTCTCGCGAATTCCGTTGCACGATTTCAATTGCGGCTTCAAGGCCTACCGCAATGAAGTGCTTCAGGAAGTGACCCTTTATGGTGAGATGCATCGTTTTATCCCGGTGCTAGCTGCGGCGCGAGGATTTCGGATCGGAGAGATCACCGTTGAGCACCATCCGAGGCTCCACGGCCAATCGAAATACGGTTGGTCCCGAATCCCCAAGGGACTTATGGATCTCGCAACGGTCGTTTTCCTCACCCGATTTCGTTACCGTCCTCAGCATCTTCTCGGCGGACTTGGCGGGAGTCTCTTATTGGTTGGTTCCTTGGTTCTATTCTCCCTCATCGCGGCTTGGTTTTGGACACGAATCACGGGCTCCGAGCATCCGATTCACTTACACGAACGCGCTTCATTTTTTGTCGCAATCCTTTTGATCATGCTAGGCATTCAATCCTTTGCTACTGGGTTGCTTGCGGAACTGATCGTTGCAAATTCCGGCAACACCAAACCGATCTACTCCATCGCGGAGTCCACTTCCGTCCCCCCTTTCAACCCTCCTTCCAACTCCAGCCATCGAAATGACACCTCAAGCCCAACGCGGTGAATTCACATCTGCTTCGCTGAATGTCTCCACCCATACGCTCGGATGGTGGATGATCTTGCTGGCTACCACCCTCCAACTTGCACGTATCTGCGGCATCTCCGCAACGAACAACGAAGTACCTTTTCTCAGCGCGAATGATCGTTCTCGTTGGAGCGCCATCGCTGCGCTTACCCAGGAGGGGCGTTGGGAAATCGATACGATCGTCGAAATCCTCGATAGCAAAGGAAAATCAAAACTTTGGAATACAATCGATATGGTTCGCCACCGAGGCGAAGATGGCAAGGAGCATAGCTACTCGAGCAAACCCCCTTTGCTCACATTGATGCTCGCGGCAGTCACCAAGCCCGTGATGATGGTGGTCCATGCTATACGAGGTAAACAACTCACCGAAGACCCGTTTCTCGTTGGTCGAATCGTCCTGGTTCTCGTCAACCTGATCCCGCTGGCTCTATGGTGGTGTTTCTTGCACCGATGGCTTGAACGCCACATTCCAATTCCATGGACTCGCATGATCATCTTATCCTTGGCAATATGGGGTACTTATCTTTCAACGTTTACCGTCACTCTCAATAACCATATCCACGGCGCTATTTTCTTCTCCATCAGCCTTGCTTTTGCTTGGCAAATCATGCGGGCAGCGCAAGCAAGCGCGAAAGCCCCATGGCTCGCTTGGATGTTCCTCGGTTCATCTGCCGCCATGACCGTCGCTTGCGAGCTACCGGCTCTCGCTTGGGCTACTGCAATCGGCGCCATTGTTTTCCTTGCCGATTGGCGCAGAATGCTTCTTGGATTCGGACTTGGCTCAGGCCTTATAGCAGCGGCGTTCCTATTGACTAACTACTGGGCTCATGGCGATTTGCGACCTCCCTATTCCCATCGAGGACTCGGCGATCAAGTCGCCACTGTTTCGCTGAATCTCGGCCCTATTCAAACAGCGTTCTCCGACAAAGCGGACTTGAAAGCTATTCAAGCTCTTCCGGAGCAAAAGGAGTGGATAGCCGCAATCAATCAATCACTTGCACTGTCCGAAGCTTTTCGAGCAAGCGGTGAATCGATTACGGAGCAAGCCCGCGTCATTCCAGCGCGTCTCGAGGGTGTTTGGCAAATCCTTGATGAGTCTACCGGCAACCGAGTAGCACTAGCACCCGCGAACCGTCAGACTGCTGACTCGCCATCTGCCGACTCGCCAGCTACAACCGAATGGAACATCCATCGATGGGACGATTGGTACGACTATCCCAAGTCTTATTGGCTTCCAGGCAACAAAAAAGGTGTCGACCTTGGGGAGCCAAACCCATGGAACTACCTTCTGCACTTTACCATCGGACACCACGGCATCTTTTCGTTGACCCCTATATGGCTGTGGACCTTTGTAGGGGGATTTATGTGGCTACGCCAAGGCCCCAGAGCCATCGGTGGACTCTCCCAGGATTATGCTTCGGAATCCATTGAGGAGAATCGCTTGCAGGGACTGCGGCGATGGGCTATCGGAGAAAAGGGGCTCTCTGCCGCACTGCTATTGGTCTCTGTAGCCTGCATGATTTTCTACACGACTCGCGATACTGTCGACCGAAATTATGGTGGAGTATCCTGCGGCTTTCGCTGGCTATTTTGGTTGATCCCCGCTTGGATCTGGCTTGCCATCCCAGCGATCGACCGTTGTGCAAAAACTCCCTTTTATCGAGGTTGGGTTTACTTTGCTCTCGCTGTGGGAATTTTTTCCGCCTCCATCGCTTGGCCAAACCCATGGTCGCACCCGTGGCCCTACCGAATCTTGTGTTGGCTATATCCACAGTCATTCCAGTAATTCCCACCCTAGGAATTGCATTTTTCACTCGTAGAAGCACATCTCTACACCTCTAAACCCGTTGAATTTCCAACGTGATCGGGGAAGATGTGCATTGCCCTATAAGAACTTCCATAAGACTTATTCTCTTCCTTCGAAAGGAATTGCTTTAGCATGCTCGCAAGGACCGTAACTACATCAGCCATCCTCAGCGTATTCACTGCCCTGACTTCAGTATTCAGCGGGGCTCACAGCACCTCCTATTGCATTGCACAGGAGACCACAACGCCGTCTAGTCCAGCCACTCGCATCGTCCCGCTTTCTGATGCGCCTCCTTATGCACCAGAGCAGCCGATCTCTGGCTCAATTGAACTTGTCGGTTCAACCCTGATGCAACCCATTGCCGCACTTTGGATGGACGAGTTCGCTAAAATTCATCCAGAGCTAAAAAGGGTCATCGATTGCCAAGGCTCTGAAGAGTCATTCAAGAAGCTTGAATCATCCCCGGCTGTCATTGGACTGCTCAGTCGTGAAGTCACCTCGGAGGAGCTTGCGGCCCTCAATAAAGACAATCAGCGGAAGTATGTTGCAATCAATGTCGGTTATGATGCGATCGCGATCATCGTACATCCGAGCAATCCCATTCGTGCTTTGGCTTGGGATGCTCAATCCGGCTCTCCCTTGAGTATCAGCGGCGATAAAACTGTTTCCACTTGGGCAGACCTCGGTGTCGATGGCGACCTTGCTACAAAACCGTTGAACTACATCCTCATTACCCCTTCGCACGGTCTACGATCTGTTTCGGAGTCGGTTCTTGCGCTAACAAAAAATTCCAGCGCTGCAAAAACTGAAAAACAGAATCAACTTGAAATCATCGAAGCCGTCGCGGCAGACCCAACTGCAATCGCTGTGGTCAGCGCGCAACGTGTACCAAAAGAATCCGTTCGAGCACTGCCAATTGCGTTGGACGCAAGTCGCGTGCTTTCTCCCGCGAACCCCCAAGCTGTCGATGCAGGCTACCCGCTGCTGCGTAAACTTTCCATCGTTGCTCGCTTGGAAGACTCTGGCAAACTTGCTCCTCAGGTCGACGAGTTCTTGCGTTTTGTTCTCAGCCGCCAAGGTCAGGACACTCTCATCCAAGACGGATTGATTCCACTTGATCGCTCCGACGTCTTTGCTCAACAAGAACTCCTCGGTTGGGAAGTCCTCAAGTGATCGCTTGAGCATCATCGTCACTTACAAACTCCCACCGAAATCTCCAAAACAACATTTATAACATTAAATACAAGCCAAGAGGCAACTATGAGCCACTCCCATTTCCAAATAAAAAACACCGGCGTGAAGTCCAATTACCCATCTCAAACAAACAATTCAATTTTGAGATTCCTATGCGGCTCCCTCACCTGCATGATGTACGTGCTTGTGTTCGCATTTACTTCTGGCAGTTTGGCAAGAGCCCAGGACAATCGCGATCGCGATGCCGTTGGCAACGATCCTTTCATCGAATCGCGCAGCGGGCTGCCACCTGGACAGGAACGTTATTTGCCACCTAGCCAACAACCACCCTCGACCTTCAAACTTGGAATTTATTCTCGAAACACCTCTACGGGAGTACAAGTCACCAATGTGTTGTCGGGTTCTGTTGCACAGCGGTCTGGAATCGAAGCTCAAGACATCATCATCGCGGTCAACGGTTACCAAGTAGGAATTGTCAATGGTCGAACCTACGATATTGCAGATGAATTGGCGAGGCGTGTTGATGGCCAGGGGCGTGCGACACTATTAGTACAAAACCATCGCGACTCTCGCTTGGTCAATATCCCTGTTCAGTTCTTCGGCGGTGCTCCAGGTTTTGGCACTTCGGTATTCGGGAGTGCAAACACGGGCAACCGTAATCTTGTGCAACCAGGCATGATTCTCATCGCACGCGTGATTGATGTGACTTATCCACAATGGCAAAACGTCTCCTTGGGAGAAACCCAAGTACCCTTTGTTGGCCGTTGGCCAATCGACTTCCAAGTGGACGTTGATCCATCTCAGGTACGCCCAAACCACCGATATGCCATCGAAGCGAAAATCGTTCAGAGCGGTTATACTGTCCTCGAAATGAATTCGCCTGCATCGGTGAATCTCAATTCAGGAAACCCGCGCGTCGCACTGACCCTGGTTCCACCTAATGGTGGTATCAACCCCGGAATTCCATCTAACGGAAATCGGCCGATCGATCAAATTAGTCAGTGGTACCAGCAACTTCTCGGTCGGCCAATGAATGACCGTGAGTCGACCGTGTGGCAACGAGAATTGGCAAAAGGAAAGTCGGTTGATGAAATCTATGCGACCATTCTCAGTAGCTCGGAATACTACGATCGATTCTACGGGAATGTCGACCGATATATCAGCGAACTGTACCGCGTCTTATTCCGTAGAAATCCAACGCCAGTGGAAGTTCAGTCCTTGCGCAATCAGCTCGCTCGTCCCACCGAATTGCGACTTCCCGTTGTGTTGAACTTGGTTCGCCAAAGCAATCGTTAACCAAGCGGCGAAAACCGGTGATTGTAGGTTGAAAGTAGTTGTAGCATGGCGAATCGAACACCTTGGGAAAATCGTTTGGCGCTGATTAGTGGTGCCTCGAATGGACTTGGTAGACAAATCGCTATGCGGCTGGCAAAGCAACGAGCAAGGTTGTTGCTCGTTGGTCGCCAGGCTGATCGGCTCGGAACGCTTCGCGATGAATGTTTAGGACTTGGGTCACCAAGCGTCCAAGCCATCGCGCTTGATGTGACATCGTCGACCGATGAACCTCCCTGGGGAAGACTTTTAAGCGAGTTGGAATCCACGGGGCTTGATCTTTTGGTAAATGCTGTCGGGAAGTCGGATCGTGGGGAGTTGATGCAACTGAGCAGCCAGGACTTGCGGTCTATGCTGGAAATCAACGTCATCGCCACCCATACGATGACCCGTTTCTGTTGGAGTGGTCTTTGCAAGACCCGAGGGGTTGTTGTAAACATCGCCTCCCTTGCTGGAATTGTTCCGGGGCCAGGGATGGGTGGCTACACGATGGCTAAACATGCACTTGTTGGCTTGCACCGACAATGGCGCATCGAAGCCCGCGAGAAGGGGCTTCATTTTCTCCTTGTTTGCCCTGGACCGATCGAACGAGACGATTCGCAAGATCGGTACAAGGACTTGGCCTCCAGTCGTGGACTTGATGTCCAAGCTGCGAAGCCGGGAGGCGGGGTTTCCCTCAAGCGACTTGATCCGGTCGCATTGAGCGATACTATCCTTCGAGCTGCCTTTGAACGCGACCTGGAAGTGATCGTGCCAGGAAAGGCTCGTTGGTTAGCGGCGCTTCAGGCCTTATGGCCGAGTCTTGCAGATAGGATCCTCATCAGCAAAATGAAACGCTGACAAACAATTTGATTATTTAAAGAGCACTTAACCGTTACGGAATCGAACATGTCAAAAATCGGACTTCGGAGTCACGGCGTTCGCGGTAATCTTGTCTTTGTAAAACACCTGGTGTTAGTAGCAGCATTCGCCATGGGGATCGGCACCGATGGTTTGATGATTGAGGGATTTGGTCAAGAGCCGCAAATCGTAACGGCGACGGTGCAGACTCAAGACGGCGCGGTCATTCAAATTGCACCGGGAGGACAGGCTCCTGCTCAGATACAAATCAACGGTGGGCAGTTGCAGATCCAAGGTGTACAGTTGCAGATTCAGAGTGTGCAGCAAAAGCCGGGGCTTAGTGAACAAGACTTGGCGGAGCTCGATGCGTGGATCGAGGAGACCCGCGTGGCTTGGGATGTCCCAGGGCTTTCGGTAGCCATTGTGCTCGACGATAAGATCATCCATTGCAAAGGGTACGGAGTACGTGAACTAGGCAAGCCCGAGACGGTTGATCAAGACACACTTTTTGCGATTGCGTCGAATTCGAAAGCTTTCACCGCTGATGCACTTGCGATACTTGTCGACGAAGGCAAGCTCAAATGGGATGATCCCGTACGCAAACACCTTCCATGGCTACAGCTTTCCGATCCGCTAGCTAGCCAAGATTTGCGAGTGCGAGATTTACTTTGTCATCGCAGCGGATTGGGAACCTTTAGTGGCGACTTGTTGTGGTGGGGTACACCATATTCAGCGCGTGAAGTCCTCGAGCGGTCGGTGCATTTGAAGCCAGCGACGCCGTTCCGTTCGAACTACGGATACTCCAATTTGATGTTTCTCGCGGCGGGAGAAGTCCTATCGAGCATCACTGGACAAAGCTGGGGAGAGTTTGTTTCGCAGCGGTTGTTGACTCCGTTGCAGATGGATCGGACTCGCTGGTCGGTCAGTCAGCTCTCAGAAATCGATAACGTAGCCACACCTCACAAGACAACTCTAGAAAAAACAGCAGCTATTGCTTGGATGAACTGGGACACCATGGCAGCGGCCGGAGGAATAATTTCGAGTGCTTCGGACATGGCAAACTGGATGCGGTTTCAACTGCGAGAGGGAACAGACGAAGCTGGCAAGTCGATTTTGAGCGAAGCACGGATCTACGAAACTATGCAACCTCACACAATCATCCCGGTATCCAAATCGCGATCGCTAAGAGTTCCTTCGACCCACTTCAGAGCGTATGGATTGGGTTGGTCACTTTCGGATTACCAAGGGGTGAAGCTTGTGGGCCATGGTGGAGGTTACGATGGCATGTATTCCGAGCAGATGATGATTCCCGAATTGAAGTTTGGAGTTGTCGTGCTAACCAATAGCATGACACCGATCGGCGATGCGATTTCCAACACTATCATTGATCGTTTCTTGAAAGCCCCCAAGAAAGATTGGAGTGAAGAAGGGTTTAGAAACTTCCGCCAAGGCCGTGCGGAATTTGAGAATCGGATTAAACGAGCCACGACCAAATTGGTTGAGAATGGTCAGCCTAGTCATTCTTTAGAGAGCTATGTTGGCAAGTATCGATGTCCGATGTATGGAGATGCGGAAGTTCGATTGATCGACGGGGAGTTACATTTGTATTTATTGCCTTATCCGGAGTTGCATGGCAAATTGGAGCTAATGCATTACGACACCTTTGCCATTCGATGGAACCAGACTTATGCATGGTTTGATTCGGGCTCAGCGCATTTTGTTTTCGATGCACAAGCTCGAGCGGAGCAATTGCGTTTAGACGTTCCGAATGATGACCTTTGGTTTTACGAGTTACAGCTCAAGCGACTTCCGTAGCGTTTGAGTCATACAGTGAGGTCGCTTGAAGTCAGTGCACTTGAATTGGTCTCACGCAAATAAGCAAAGGCGCAAGGAAGCAAAGGGGCAATAAGACGGGGGATTATTTGAGCCGCTGAGCGGATGTTGCGTGTAGTTCAATACAAGCGGTAGTGCGCGAGCCCTCCGGTGACGGGAAGTACACGTTTATGCCATCGTAACGTCACATCACTCCGTATCTGCAACGTTGTGGTTTGATCGATACGATTGAAACAACTTCAAACGTGTTGTATTGCTATTCCCACCCTCATCCCCCACGCCTAAGCGGGTAAAGGGGGGCCAAGCGTTTGTTTGGGAGGAGTGG
>JBEICB010000362.1:0-3277 GCA_040373655.1 Pirellula sp.
ACCAGTGGCCCCCTCGGATTCCACGACGAGAATCGACACTTCTGTTCTGAGTGTCGTAGGAACTCTCTTCCCACTCAAAAACATTGCCGCCAAGCCCCACCACGCCGTAAGGGCTCTCGCCACCCGCTTGGTTTACATCCGCGGGGCCTTGTTCCCGAGCTTGGTTGTAGACGGCGGTTTTGTTCGCAGTACCGTTTTGGACTGGGTGTGGAATGGAGTCGTCACCTGAGGGGAAATCGTAGTATAAATTGGCGATCGGGTCGTAATAAGCTGCCTTATACCATTCATCACAAGTCGGCAACGCGTACGTTGCCCGCTTGCTACGGTATGGATTCAACGGGTCGTAATCGAGCGTGTCCAAATCCGTCCATAGTGTGATGTTGGCGTCGATGCTGTTTGATACGAATTTGTAGGCAGGAAATTTCCCTTGGCTAATATTAAGCCAATTGACGAATCGTGCCGCTTCGTTCCAGTTGACATGTGTAGCAGGCTTGTTCAATCCGCGCTGATCCATGGTAATTTTAAGGGATTGCGATGCATTGAACTTGTGGATCATGTCTTCGCTGACTTCATACTTGCTTATACCGTATTCATATCCCACGCTACCGGCTGGGTTGGGGGTCCCGGTCGCATCGCTGGTATTATTGGGGTTACCGATGATTACGAATTCCATCTGGAACTGATGCGCCCCGGTGCCGTACGATTCAACTGCGCTCTGGACTTTCCATTCCTTTGAAGATTGGCGTGCAATGAACTGCGGGGCAAGCACTAACAGTGTGACTATCGCTAGGATACTCGTTCCTATTGCCTTGAAATTTTTCACTACAAATCTGTAGAGCGACTGCCTGCGAGTTGTAGAGGCTACAGAGACTGGGATGCCATCGAGAAACCTCTGCAAGTCCTCAGCTAGTTCATTACCACTGCGGTATCTTTGGAGCGGTTCTTTTTCCAGGCATTTTTTGATGATCCATCCAATCGACTGTGGAATTTTCCTTTGACTTCCGTCTGCGTCAACACGATGAGATGGATACTTCGGTGCATGCTGAACGATATTCTCTAGCGTCTTGTAGTACCCTTGTTCGCGGAATGGATGGTGTCCATACACCAGTTCATACAGAATTACACCGAGTGAAAATAAGTCAGATGACGGCTCCAAGGTGCGACCTTGTACCTGCTCGGGCGACATGTAAGTTAGCGTTCCAAGAATCTCACCTTGCGATGTCAGCGGCACCGCATCCGAGGTGTCGAGGTTTTTGGATAGCCCAAAGTCGGATAAGAGTGGCTCAAAATCGAGTTGTTCGATAGATTCGGTCCCTGTACTCCGCAAGAGAATATTACCTGGTTTCAAATCGCGATGAAGTACATTGTGACTGTGAGCCTGATGGAGGCCTTCCGCGATTCCGCGAACCAGCCATGCGGCTTGCCTTGGAGAGAACGCTGTGGGGGCATTGGCTATCCTGCTCGCAAGTGATCCTTGATCCGCCCAGTCTAAGACAAAATAGGGAACGGAACGAACTTCCCCTTTCCCACGGAAACATACAATGTTTCGGTGGCGTACTTGAGAAAGAATTTCAGCTTCATTGTCGAATCGTTCGTTGGATTTGATAACGGAAAGCTTCGAAGGACGCAGGATCTTAATAGCCACTGTTCGAGTGGGGAGCGTGGGATATCCCGTTAGCTCTTCTGCATAAAAAACCAAGCCAAACGCTCCGTATCCAATACAGTTCAAGTTTAGAAATCGGCGCGCGAAAATCGGCGATCGATCTATCGGGGTGATCGAATCGCTTACTAATTCGATCGTAAGGCTTTCAAGTAATTCTGTACATTCGAGGCAGTCTTTTTCATCGACCGTCATGATCCGATCTTTTCGCTTTGCGTAATCGCATTGCTGTTGTAGCAACTTCAGCGCATTGGAAGAAAGGGATGAGTCTTTACCAACACTATGGACTGTCATGAGGTAAGCGTCTTTTACAGGGGGCAAGCTTTCGTTACGAGAAAGAGTCTGTTCGAAGATCTTTCGCAATCTCAGAAATACATCGATCTAAAAGATATCGAACATCATCTGGTTTTCTATCAATACGTTCGCCAATTTGCCGAAAAGTCATCCCCTTGCGATATCGCCAGCGAATTAAGCGTTGGACCTCGCGCGGTAGCTTTTTCAGCGAGATCAAAACTTTATGTATCAGTTCCGTTTCGATCATAATATCGAGTTGGTCAGTTCGATCTCGAACAGCGATATGAAAAGTACTTGATGTCGCAGTAAAGGGAACCTCCTTGTCTATCGTCCTTTTCTTTGAAAGCAAAACTCTTCGGAAACTTCGAAGATGGTTTCTTAATAAGGTCGTAAGAAATTTCTTAAAGTGATGGCGATCAATAAACGATTCATTCGGGACACACTTCGCCATCGAGACAAAGGTGCTTTGGACAATATCGGATATCCCAATCCTTCGCTCATATTTGCGGTTCCATTCCCGTCTGGCGATCTCGTAAAGTAGAGGTCGATAATAGGTTACCAACTCAGAAACTGATTGGTCGTTGAATGATCTTAGAAGATCAGTGATCGGTGTTTGTTGTTGTCTGGAAAGATTTACACGATCAGGATGCCGTAAGTGGCTCTGCATGGCTGTTCAATTCTACGGGCTAGGACTCGCGACAAAGAAGATGATCAAGTGTAGTTTATCGGATAGCATCATCATAGACAAAAGATGGTCTGCAACAGGCAAAACAGGTTTTGGTGTAGGCTCTGCCTTCGATGCACTCGCTGCGACATGTCTGAGTTCTACACAAAACCCATGTTTTTGTATACAATCTGAAGAATGAAGACGCGGCGAACAAATACCAACGAAAAACACCCCAAATCCAACGATTCCCTCTCGCCTACCAACCGGCCTAGGATCGTCGAAGGGATCCTCAAAGGGATCTTTGATGGTACCTACCTCCCCGGCGATCGACTTGTGTCTGACCGACTCGCGAAAGAATTCGGTGTCAGCCAAACACCTATCCGCGAAGCGATCGGAACTCTCGCAGGTATGGGGGTACTACACGTTAAACCCAACTGCGGTGCCGTCGTGCGACGCTTCTCTCCCCGCGAAGTTCGCGATATCTGCCAAGTCCGATCCTCCCTCGAATCTCTCGCTATCCTCTCCGCTTGCGGACGTATCCCTAAACCCTTCCTCGAAAAACTTCGATCAAAACTCGTCGAACAAGCCAACTTCGTTCCCCCCATCCGCACCAAACACGTTGATGCAGTCAAAGAAACTGACTCTCTCCTGCATGA
>JBEICB010000389.1:0-2572 GCA_040373655.1 Pirellula sp.
GTCGATTCTGTCGATAAACGTATTTTACCGGAGGCTTACGGAGAGGCTGAGAAAGACCGCCCCACTCCAGCTGACGAGCCGAATTCGAATCTCAGCAATGACGACATCCTATCGATGATGCGTCGAACCATCGATCAATTAGAGCATGGTGAAACTTCGCGCGGTGACTTGAAAATCCTCAGCCGCACACTTAGGGAATTGCGATATGCATTTAAGGTCTTTCAGCCTTACCAGCGACGGCGAAAAGTCACCGTATTTGGGTCAGCGCGAACAAAACCTGACCATCCAGCATACAGGCAGGCGGAAGATTTCTCCCGAAGGATGGCGGAGCATGACTGGATGGTGATCACTGGCGCCGGGGGTGGGATCATGGAAGCCGGAAACCGCGGTGCGGGGCGTGAGTTGTCGATGGGACTCAACATCATGCTACCCTTCGAGCAGTCTGCAAATCCGATCATTGATGGGGATCCCAAACTTGTAACGCTCAAGTACTTCTTCACACGCAAGTTGATGTTTGTAAAAGAGTGTAGTGCGGTGGTCTGTTGTCCTGGAGGTGTCGGGACGCTGGATGAGACATTTGAAGTCCTAACTCTGCTGCAGACCGGCAAGCAAACGCTCTTGCCGATGGTCTTGCTCGATGAACCAGGTGGTAACTACTGGAAGAGCTTGGAAGGGTTCTTTATTGAGCAATTACTCAATAAAGGCTACATCAGCCCAGAGGACTTGCACCTCTTTAAAATTACCGACAACAATGCGGAAGCCATTCGCGAAGTACTGCAGTTTTATCGCGTATATCATAGTATGCGATATGTCGACGATCTGTTGGTATTAAGGCTCACAAGTCAACTGAGCACCGTAAGGCTTGAGCATCTCAACGAGCACTTTTCAGATATTCTCGTGAGCGGCAGGATCGAGCAGCGCGATGCGTTGCCAGAAGAAGTATCAGAGCCGGAGCTCGCTGCCCTTCCCCGTATTACGCTTCATTTCAACAGGCGGAATTTGGGACGTTTGCGACAATTGATTGATGCGATTAATGCAACAGAAGAGTGATTAAGTTGTCGAAGATTGATTAAGCTGTCGGAGGGGTACCAATGGTCCGAGTAGCATTACTGGGATGTGGCCTGATAGGTGATTCGTATGCGGAAGCGATTGTAGGGAATCGCAGTCGCGATCGTATCGAAATCGTCTACTCACGATCCGAGGAACGCAGAGAGGCATTCCAAAACAAATGGGGAATTCCTCACGGCACCTGCGATTGGCGACAAGCCATCGAGCATCCTGAAATCGACTTAGTCGTTGTCGCGACGCCGAACCACATGCACGAAGCATGTGTATTGGCAGCGGCACAAGCCGGCAAAGGAGTATTGTGCACCAAACCGCTTGGACGAACGAGAATCGAGGCGGAACGCATGCTGCATGCCGTTGAACGAGCAGGGGTATTTCATGGGTACCTAGAAGACTTGGTATATACCCCGAAAACCCTTAAAGCGCTGCAAACGGTCGCATCCGGCGCATTGGGAAAGGTGTTGTGGGTTCGATCGCGTGAGACGCACCCAGGCCCGCACAGCGAGTGGTTCTGGGACAAACAATTAGCAGGTGGTGGAGCCATTGTGGACTTGGGCTGTCATTGCATCGAGATCGGTAGAAGTTTTATTGGGAAGCAAGTTCGGCCGGTTGAGATAATGTGCTGGGGTGATACCCAAGTCCATCGGATCGAGAGTGAGGACCATGCGATAGGTTTGGTCCGCTACGAGAATGGGGCGATAGGGCAATTTGAGGTAAGTTGGTCGTTTCGCGGAGGGATGGACCTTCGAGATGAAGTGGTCGGCACGGAAGGTACGCTTTGGCTCAATCATTGGTTGCGCACTGGATTTGAGGTTTTCTCTGCTTTAGGGACGCAGGAAACGATGGCTGAGAAATCGGATAGCACTCGTGGGTGGATGTTTCCCGTGGGTGATGAAGCCGGTGCATTGGGCTACCGCGCAATGTTTCAAGATATGTTTGATAGCTACGAGATGGGAAGGGTACCGCGTGAAACGTTTCAGGATGGCTTGATTGTCAATACGATCGTGGATGCTTGCTATCGGTCGATGGAAACCAAACGATGGGTGAGTATCGATTACGGTGATGCGACCGCTGTGAACCCTCTTACATCAACCGACTAATGTCCTCGACGCTTGGACGCGAAGAGCCGATAGCTCTCGAAAGTTGAGGAGAGAGCACGAATTCTGCATGCATAGGTGGCACCGATTGAGCGGGTGGATGCCAATGTCTCACGCAAAGAAGCAAAGACCAGCGATTTCGTTTAGCAGTCAGCCGAAGGCGTACTCGCACGAAACCAGTCGTCATTGATTAAATCAACGCATTGGCCCCGCCTGTATCTCCTCTCAACTTTCTCCTCTCAACTTTCTCGAGCCATCGGCTCGCACAACTTTCTCGAGCCATCGGCTCGCGACGTAGGGTATGTGCAGCGGTCCAACTTAGACAATAATTTGCCACTCGAGATTCACCGGGCACCATCTATTCAATGCTTGCGGTTCAAACAACGGACCGCGGAACATACCAGTGCGCA